>NZ_JAPVLS010000039.1:0-86800 GCF_027158125.1 Streptomyces sp. H39-C1 | reverse complement strand
GCACAGGCCGGTGGCCCGCCCCCCCGCAGGGGGCGGGCCACCGCCATGTCATCCTGCCGACCCGACCCGACCCGTCAGGCCGACCCGCCGGTGCCTCCGGTGTCGCCGGACGGTCCCGACCGGCCGAGCAGCAGGCCGGCGGGCGATCCGCTGCCCAGGAGGCCGCCGATCGGGTCGTGCACGGTGCCGCTGCTGGTCGTCGGGGACGTCGTCGGACGGTGCGACTGGTGCGGGGAACTGGGCTGCGTCGGCTGCGAGGAGGACTCGCGGGGCTTGCTGCTGCTGCTGCCGCTGCCCGTGCTGCCGCTCTTGTGGGTGCCGCTCGGCGACGCCGAGGGCGACGTGGTCGGCTTCTTCTTGGCGCCGGCGGACTTCGACGACTTCGGGGTGGGCTTGGGCTTGCCGGGTGTGGCCGTCCCCGACACCTCGGGCAGCGGGGTGCCCGGCAGGTTGTTGACGGGGATGCGCGCCGGGGTCGGCACGTCCGTGTGGGTGCTGGAGGACCGCACCGCGGCACCCAGCACCGATCCGCACAGCAGCGTCAGGCCGACGAAGATCGTGGCCAGCACCACACCCCGGCGCAGCACCCGCCTGCGCAGGTCCCACAGTTCGGCGCGCGGCCCGAGCCGCCGCCACGCCTCGCCCGCGAGGCGGCCGTCCACGGAGTAGACGGGGGCGCCCGCGATGATCAGCGGGCTCCAGGCGGCGAGGTAGATGAAGTCCGGGGCGTCGTAGACCGGGACCGTGCGCCAGGTCACCGTCACCAGCAGCGCCACGGAGAGCGCGGCGGCGAGGGACGCGGCGACCCGCTGCCACAGCCCGCAGATCGTCAGCACGCCGACGATGACCTGGAGGAAGGCGATGGTCAGCCCGGCGCCCACGGGGTGCGTGAGCGCGAGATCGCGCAGCGGCGCCGCGGCGGCCCACGGGTGCAGTGACGTGAGCCACTTGACCATCGAGCCGCGCTCGCCGCCGTCGAAGTACACGGGGTCGCACAGCTTGCTCATGCCGGCGTAGACCGAGATGAAGCCGAGGAAGACGCGCAGCGGGAGCAGGACGACGCCGAGGTTCATCCGGTGCCCGGGGTACCAGGCGTGCCGGATCGGTTCGGCGTTGCGGCCGCGCCGGATCCCGTTCTTCTCGCCCGGTCCGGCCGCGAGGCCCTTGCCGCGGCGGTCATCGCGCCCGTCACCGAACTCGTCGTCGTAGCCGTCGTAGTCGTCGTCGAAGGCGCCACGGGCGGGCCGGACGCCGCGCAGCAGCTCGGGTTCCGGCATGCGCGGGCCGACGACGCCGGGCGTCGCCGCCTCGTCGATGTCGATCCGCGGCAGCAGCTGCGTCGAGCCGGCGGGCGTGTCGGGGCCGGAGCGTCCGGAGCCGGATTCCGCGCCCGCGTGGCCCGCGTGGCGGACCGCCTGCAGGAGCCGGCCGGCAGCCGGGTCGCCGGGCTCGGTCCGGCCGGACCACACCACTGGTGCGGCCCGTCGCCTGACGGAGCTGGGAATGACGGGGATCCGCGCGGTCTCGTCGAGGCTCAGGGCACGGGCCGAGGTCACGCCGAGCCGGACGCGGAAACTCGCGTGGTTGACGATGACCTGGGCCGGGTCGCTCGGGACCTTGAGCATGCTCAGGGCAGGTTCGTCGAACCCGGGCGTCCCACCCCCCGTAGGAGTGCGGGGTGTTCTGGTGTCCACACTCCACTAACCGAGTGACAGACGTTTAGGACACTGCCGACGCACCGATGGATGTCCGAGACCCGTCAAGATCAACAGCATCGGGGCGCTGGCCGGGAACGATGCGGGGCCGACTCCGAAAGGATCGGGACCCGAACCGGAAGTGATCCGGTCCGGGTCCTCGTCAGCGTCCACGGAGGTCGGTCACACACGAACAACCGCGCACCCGACGTCACCCACAAGAAGTCACGCGCAAGGCGTCACGCACAAGGGGTGGCGCGCGGCCGCCAAGGGGTCACGCGCGGCGGCGGGCCGCCTCGTACAGGACGATGCCGGCGGCGACGCCCGCGTTGAGGGACTCCGCGCCACCCGGCATCGGGATGCGCACCAGGAAGTCACAGGTCTCGCCGACGAGGCGGGACAGCCCCTTGCCCTCGGAACCGGCGACGATCACGACGGGGCCGGCGAGCGCGTCCAGCTCGTGCAGGTCCGTCGCACCGTCGGCGGCGAGGCCGACGACGACCAGACCGGCCTTCTGGTAGGCCTCCAGCGTCCGGGTCAGGTTGGTGGCGCGGGCGACCTGGACGCGGGCGGCGGCGCCCGACGAGGTCTTCCACGCACCGGCGGTCATACCCGCCGCGCGGCGCTCGGGGACGACGACGCCGTGACCGGCGAACGCGGCCATGGAGCGGACGACCGCACCGAGGTTGCGCGAGTCGGTGATGCCGTCGAGCGCCATGATCAGCGGGGCCTCGTGGCTGTTGGCGGCGGTCTCCAGCAGGTCTTCCGGGTGCGCGTACTCGTACGGCGGGATCTGCAGGACCATGCCCTGATGGTTCAGGCCGTTCGTCATCCGGTCCAGCTCGGGGCGCGCGGCCTCCATGAGCGGGACACCGCGGTCGGTCGCGAGCTTGATCGCCTCGCGCACCCGGTCGTCGGTGTCGATGTACTGCTGGACGTAGACCGCGGTCGACGGGATCTCGGCGCGCAGCGCCTCGACCACCGAGTTACGGCCGACGACCAGCTCGGCCGTGGACTTCGCGCCGCGGCCCGACGGGCGGCGCGACTGCGAGGAGACGGTCCGCTTGGCCACGGCCTTCGCGACGCGGTTCTTCTTGTGGCCCTTGCGGTCCGAGGCGGGCGGGGTCGGGCCCTTGCCCTCCAGAGCCTTACGCCGGTGACCGCCGGTGCCGACCTTCATGCCCTTCTTGTTGGAGGTACGGCGGTTCCTGCGCTGGCTGTTCCCGGCCATGGGGCACTCTCACTTCTTCGCTGCTGAAAATGTACTGACGTATAGGGGGACTGGGCTGTTCGGGCGGAGCTGGTACGGCGGACGGGTCTGGTACGCCGGCGGACGGCACGGTGACGCGCTCAGCGCGAGCCGAGCGACCACCGGGGTCCGGACGCGGTGTCCTCGATGTCCAGCCCCGACTGCTGGAGCTGGTCGCGGATGGCGTCGGCGGTCGCGTAGTCCTTACGCTCCCGGGCCGCCTGCCGCTGTTCCAGCACCAGCCGGACGAGTGAGTCCACGACGCCGTGCAGGTCGTCACCGTGCCCGCCGCCGGCCCACTGCTCGTCGAGCGGGTCCAGTCCCAGTACACCGAGCATCGCACGGACCTCGGCGAGACGCGCGATCGCGGTTTCCTTGTCGTCCGCCGTGAGGGCCGAATTGCCCTGCCGGACGGAGGTGTGGACGATGGCCAGCGCCTGCGGGACGCCGAGGTCGTCGTCCATCGCCTCGGCGAAGGAGATCGGCACCTCGGCGGCCGGCGCGACAGGACCGCACTTCTCGACGACCCGCTGCGCGAAGCCCTCGATGCGCGCGAACGCGGACTCCGCCTCGCGCAGTGCTTCCTCGCTGTACTCGATCATCGAGCGGTAGTGCGGGGTGCCGAGGTAGTAGCGCAGCACGATGGGGCGCCAGCGCTGGACCATCTCGGAGACGAGCACCGAGTTGCCGAGCGACTTGCTCATCTTCTCGCCGCTCATGGTGACCCAGGCGTTGTGCACCCAGTAGCCGGCGAAGTCGTCGCCGAACGCCTTCGCCTGGGCGATCTCGTTCTCGTGGTGCGGGAAGATCAGGTCGATGCCGCCGCCGTGGATGTCGAAGGCGGAGCCCAGGTACTTGTGGGCCATCGCCGAGCACTCCAGGTGCCAGCCGGGGCGGCCGCGGCCCCAGGGGGTCTCCCAGGACGGCTCGCCGGGCTTGACCGACTTCCACATGGCGAAGTCCCGCTGGTCGCGCTTGCCCGTCTCGCCCTCGCCGCTGGGCTGGCGCAGGTTGTCGAGCTCCTGGTTGGACAGCTCCAGGTAGCCGGGGAACGAGCGCACGTCGAAGTAGACGTTGCCGTCGGCGACGTAGACGTGGCCCCGGTCGATGAGCTCGCGCATCATCTCGACCATCTCGGGGATGTGGCCGGTCGCCCGCGGCTCGTAGGTGGGCGGCAGGCAGCCGAGCACGTCGTAGCCGTTGTTGAAGGCCCGCTCGTTCTCGTAGCCGATCGCCCACCACGGGCGGCCTTGCTCGGCCGACTTCGTGATGATCTTGTCGTCGATGTCGGTGACGTTCCGGATGAAGGTGACGTCGTAGCCGCGGTAGGCGAACCACCGCTGCATGATGTCGAAGTTCAGGCCCGACCGGATGTGCCCGATGTGCGGGGCCGCCTGCACGGTGGCACCGCAGAGGTAGATCGAGACACAGCCCGGCGTGAGCGGGGTGAAATCACGGATCTGCCGAGCGCTGGTGTCGTACAGGCGAATAGTCACGCCAACAAGGGTAGTGGGCGAAACGCCGTGCCAAGTGCGCTCCGCTCGGGTTGCAGGGGGGAGCGGGCCGGACGATCTTCCGGGCGTGGCTCCTGCCTGCGGGGGTAACCCCCTCAAGCCCCGGTCGGACTCGGAATCCGGCTCCGAATCGGGCCCGAATCGGCTCCGGATCGGGCCCGAATCGGCTCCGGATCGGCACCGAATCAGCCATGGATCCGGTCCGGAATCGGCCCCGGGGAAGGCTGGTGGAGGGCGGGTTCAGGCAGCCGGGGCCGGAGCCGCCGGCAGCACGAGCGCGGTGGCGATGGCCGCCAGTCCCTCGCCGCGGCCGGTGAGGCCGAGCCCGTCGGTCGTCGTGCCGGAGACCGAGACGCGGGCGCCGATGGCCTCGGAGAGAACCTTCTGGGCCTCGTCGCGGCGCTTGCCGATCTTCGGGCGGACGCCGATCACCTGGATCGCCACGTTGCCGATCTCGAAGCCGGCCTCGCGGACGATGCGGGCCGCCTCGGCGAGCAGCGTGACGCCGGACGCTCCGGCCCACTCGGGCCGTCCGGTGCCGAAGTGCGCGCCGAGGTCGCCGACCCCGGCCGCGGAGAAAAGCGCGTCGCAGGCCGCGTGCGCGGCGACGTCGGCGTCCGAGTCGCCGGCCAGGCCGTCACCGGCGTCCGGCCAGTGCAGGCCCGCGCACCACAGCTCGCGGCCGGCCTCGAAGGCGTGCACGTCCGTGCCGATGCCGACGAGCGGCAGACGCATGGACGAGGACGGAGAAGCGTCAGAAGCCATCGGTGGCCCTCCTGCGGGCGAGTACGGCCTCGGCGAGCACCAGGTCCAGCGGCCTGGTCACCTTGAAGGCCTCTTCGTGGCCGGGTACCACCACGACCTGGACGCCGGTCCGCTCGACCATGCCCGCGTCGTCGGTGGCGCCCTCGCCGTCGCCCGGCACCGTCGCGTGCGCCGTGGCCAGCACGTCCCGCCGGAAGCCCTGCGGGGTCTGCACGGCGCGCAGCAGGGCGCGCTCGGGCGTGCCGGTGACGATGTTCGTGCCGGGGTCGATCTGCTTGACGGTGTCGGCCAGCGGCAGGCCGGGGACGACGGCCGGGGCCCCGTCCCGTACGGCCGCGACGACCGCGTCGACGATCTCGACGGGCACCAGCGGGCGGGCGGCGTCATGGACGAGGACGATGTCGACGTCCTCGGGGAGCGCGGCCAGACCGAGCCGGACCGACTCCTGGCGGGTCCCGCCGCCGGCGACGACCCTGATGTCCTTGCCCTCGGGCAGCCCGTGGCTGTCGAGCATGGCCTGGACCTCGGCCACACCGTCGGACGGCGCGACCACGACGACGAGGGAGACGGCCCGGGAGCGGGTCATGGCGCGCACGGCGTGCACCAGCATCGGGATGCCGCCGAGGGAGCGCAGCGCCTTGGGGGTGCCGGGGCCGAGCCGGACGCCTCGTCCGGCGGCGGGGATGACAGCTGCGGTACTCAGAGGTTTGTGTCCTTGGCCGAGGTGGGTATCGGCTCAACGTGTGACGCTGCGGACCCCTTCCGTGAGAAGTCCGCAGGGTTGTGCACGCCGAGACGTCGGAGCAGAACAAAAGCAGAAGACGGTAAACAGCGGTAACAGCAGAACAGAACGATCAACGATCTGCGTCAGGACACAAGCATGCCGCAGCACCCGGCCGGAACCGGGTACCGCGGCAGAACTCGCGTCAGGACGCGAGGACCTCGTCGAGCAGAGCCTCGGCCTTGTCCTCGTTGGTGTTCTCAGCGAGCGCGAGCTCGCTGACCAGGATCTGCCGCGCCTTGGCGAGCATGCGCTTCTCGCCGGCGGACAGCCCGCGCTCACGCTCACGACGCCACAGGTCGCGGACCACCTCTGCGACCTTGATGACATCGCCGGAGGCGAGCTTTTCCAGATTTGCCTTGTAGCGGCGGGACCAGTTGGTCGGCTCTTCGGTGTACGGCGCGCGAAGCACCTCGAAGACCCGGTCCAGCCCCTCCTGACCAACCACGTCGCGCACGCCGACGAACTCCGCATTGTCCGCGGGTACGCGTACCGTCAAGTCGCCCTGGGCGACCTTGAGCACCAAGTAGGTCTTGTCCACGCCTTTGATCTGGCGAATTTCGATAGCCTCGATCAGCGCGGCCCCGTGATGGGGATAGACCACGGTGTCGCCAACCTTGAACGTCATGTGACAGGTACCCCTTCCGTGGCTATCCAGGGTAACACGTGAACGGCCTCTTCTGAATGGTGTTTTCGCAGGTCAGGGCATATCTCAGGGCTTGACAACCCCTACCGGAACGTGCTGGAGGGGCGTACCGAGCAGGGGTATTCGCAGGTCGGAGCCGGTATACGACAGAGGTGAAACGCGCCCGTTACACCCAACGGCGCGCCAGCGGAAGGGGTGTTACGTCCCCATTTGTCGATCTCCGAAGAGTGGATCTTCGCTACTCCGTTCGGACCTCGTTGACGCGATGATCCAATTTTCCGAAGTCGCGGAACGGAGGCGATCGGTGCACGATAAATGGATCTTGCCCGGTCCGCCGGAATCCCGTGGCGGAATGCCGGAATGCAATCCCGGCCACCCCGGTCGGGTGAGACCGCCCCGCCGAGGGGCGGCCCGGTGCGGAGGCGGGACGAAGGCTGAGTAATGTAAGCCCGCTGGAAGATCTTCCCTACCTGTCTAGGAGATGCCGCCGCCGTGAGCAGCAGCCTTCGACGCGGTGCCCTCGCCGCCGCCCTCGCGCTCTCGATTGCCCCGCTCGCCGCCTGCGGCGCCGGCAACAACGCGCAGACGCACGAGGTCCGCCCCGACAATGCCGCGACCACCGTCGGCGACATCCAGGTGCAGAACGCCGTGATCCTGACGGAGAAGGCCGGTTCCGGCCCCGCGTCGGTCTCGGCCCGCATCTACAACAACGGAAACGGTGACCAGACGCTCCAGTCGCTGAAGGTCGGCGACGCCCTGACGGCGACCCTGTCCGGCACCGCCGGCAGCAAGACCGTCACCGTCCCGGCGCACGGTTCGGTGCTGCTCGGCGGGGAGGGCAACGCCGCCGCGACGATCCCGAACAACAACGAGGCGTTCAAGGACGGCGACTTCCAGCGCATCGCGCTGACGTTCAGCGCGACCGGTGAGGTCGCCCTCGAGGCGAACGTGCTGCCCGCCGCGGGCTACTACGAGAAGTACGGCCCCAGCAGCGCCCCGTCGCCGGCCGCCGAGCCGCCCGCCAAGACCACTCCGACGGCCACCGGGACCCCGGAGAACGGCGGGAAGGCCACCCCGACCGACACGGCCACCCCCAGCGGGACGGGCACGCCGACCGGTACGGCCACGCCGACCAAGAAGAGCTGACCGCGCGATCCGCGCACGACGACGGGCCCGGCAGCGTGTGCTGCCGGGCCCGTCGTGCTGTGCGGGGAAGCGGGCGGGTCCGCGGAACGGCCCGCCGGCGGGGTTACGGCTCGAACTTGTAGCCCAGGCCGCGCACCGTGACCAGGTAGCGCGGCGCGCCCGGGTCCGGCTCGATCTTGGCGCGCAGCCGCTTGACGTGGACGTCGAGCGTCTTGGTGTCGCCCACGTAGTCGGCGCCCCACACCCGGTCGATGAGCTGCATACGGGTCAGCACGCGGCCCGCGTTGCGCAGCAGCATCTCCAGCAGGTCGAACTCCTTGAGCGGGAGGTCGACCTTTCCGCCGGAGACGGTGACCACGTGGCGGTCGACGTCCATCCGTACCGGGCCGGCCTCCAGGGCGGCCGGGGACAGCTCCTCGGGCTCCCCGCGGCGGCGCAGGACGGCCCGGATACGGGCCACCAGCTCGCGGGAGGAGAAGGGCTTGGTCACGTAGTCGTCTGCGCCTATTTCCAGGCCGACGACCTTGTCGATCTCGCTGTCCTTGGCCGTCACCATGATGACCGGGACATTGGACTTGAGCCTGAGCTGGCGGCAGACCTCGGTGCCGGGCAGGCCCGGCAGCATGAGGTCGAGCAGTACCAGGTCGGCGCCGTTGCGTTCGAACTCGTCCAGCGCGTCGGGCCCGGTCGCTGCTATGGCGACCTCGAAGCCCTCCTTGCGGAGCATGTACGACAGCGCGTCGCTGAAGGACTCTTCGTCCTCTACGACGAGTACACGGGTCACGGAAGGACCTCCGGGGCAGGGATGTGATCGGAATAGTTCTCGTAGAACTGCTGGTCTCCGGCGGGGCCGCCCCCGCCACCGGGGGACTCGTCGTCCTCCGGTTCGGTGCCGAGCAGGGCGTGATCGCGTGCCATGCCGGCCTCGGGCAGCCGCAGGGTGAAGGTGGAGCCCTGTCCTTCTGCGCTCCACACGGTGACTTCCCCGCCGTGCGAGGCGGCCACGTGCTTGACGATGGACAGGCCCAGACCCGTGCCGCCGGTGGCGCGGGAGCGCGCCGGGTCGACGCGGTAGAACCGCTCGAAGATCCGGTCCCGGTCCTTCTCCGAGATGCCGATGCCGGCGTCGGTGACCGAGATCTCGATGAGGTCGCCGCCCGGGGAGGGGATCCGGCGGCCGGCTATCCCTACGCGGGTGCGGGCCGGGCTGTAGTTGACGGCGTTCTCGACGAGGTTGCCGAGAGCTGCCGCGAGCTGGCCGCGGTTGCCCCAGATGTGCAGGTCAGGGGCTGATCCGGTGGCCATGGTGATCTGTTTGGCGTTCGCCTGGTGGCGGCAGCGGTCTATGGCCTCGGCGACGAGATCGTCGACGTCGACCGGTTCCGCGTCGTCCAGCGGGTCGTCGTTCTGGACCCGGGAGAGATCGATGATCTCCTGGACGAGGCTGGTGAGGCGGGTCGCCTCGATCTGCATCCGCCCTGCGAAGCGGATGACGGCCTCAGGGTCGTCGGAAGCGTCCATCACGGCTTCGGAGAGCAGTGACAGCGCGCCGACCGGGGTCTTGAGCTCATGGCTGACGTTCGCGACGAAGTCACGGCGTACGGCCTCGATCTTGCGGGCCTCGGTCAGGTCTTCCACGAGGAGGAGGACCAGCCGGGAGCCGAGCGGTGCGACTCTGGCGGAGACCGCCAGGCCCTCGCCGCGGCCGGCTCCTCTTCGTGGCAGATCCAGTTCGACCTGGCGTATCTCGCCGTCCCGCCGGGTCTCACGGGCCATCTGCAGCATCTGGTCGACGGCCAGGCGGCCGCCGCGGACCAGTCCGAGGGCATACGCCGCCGAGCTGGCCTTGACCACCGTGTCGCCCTCATCGAGGACGACGGCCGAGGAACGCAGTACGGAGAGGACGGTGTCCACTCCGGGCGGCAGTACGCCGGCGCCATCGGGTCGCAGGGCCGTGCGGGTGGGGCGGGCTTGTTCCCGCTCACTCCAGCGGAACGCGAGCACAGCGATCACACCGGTACACAGACCGGCTATCGCACTGGCTGCGGCAAGAGCCGCGTTCACGTCCATACCCCCAGGTTAGGCGGCCATAAGGGGTGCTCCACAGCCTTGAGAGCTACCTCTCGAACGCCCGTTGCCAAGAGTTCACCTTGACGTAGGCGCTGATTCACTCGGGATGCTCGAGCGGTACGCGTACGCCCATCAGCGTGGGAGCGTGGAGGAGACGCCTCTGTTTGGACGGAAGGACAGCGATGCGGGACGCATATCACGAGGAGCTCGACTCGATCGGTGAAGGGCTGGTCGAGATGGCCCGGCTCGTCGGATCCGCCATCGGCCGGGCCACCACCGCGTTGCTGGACGCGGACCTGAACATCGCCGAGAGCGTGATCGCGGCCGATGAGAAGGTCGACGCCCTGCAGCGCGACCTGGAAGCACGGGCGATCACCCTGCTGGCCCGGCAGCAGCCGGTCGCCACCGACCTGCGCATTGTCGTCACCAGCCTGCGGATGAGCGCGGACATCGAGCGGTCGGGCGACCTCGCCCGGCACATCGCGAAGGTGGCCCGGCTGCGCTTCCCCGAGTCGGCCGTACCGAACGACCTGCACAGCACCATCCTGGAGATGGGCCAGCTCGCCCAGCGCCTCATGGCGAAGGCCGCCGAGGTCATCGTCACCAAGGACGTCGACGACGCGCTGCAGCTGGAGGCGGACGACGACCGCATGGACGAGCTGCACCGCACGCTCTTCCAGCACCTGCTGGACGACCGCTGGAAGCACGGCATCGAGACGGCGGTCGACGTGACGCTGTGCGGCCGCTACTACGAGCGGTTCGCCGACCACGCCGTATCGGTCGCCAAGCGCGTCGTCTACCTGGTCACCGGCGAGCACGCCGACGAGCTGACGCCGCCCGCGACGCAGGTGGACGGGGTCTGACGGAGTCCGGCGGCCAACGGGATCAGGGTTCGGGATCTGTCGGGCGGGGGGCCCGAACGGTCCCGGCCCGCGCCCTGTCGTGCCTCCGCGCGCCGTTGATGCGCCTGCCTCCGGGCGCGTTCAATGGGTGCTGATGCGCCCGCACGTGGCGGCTTCGACTGCGTGCGGTAGCCCAGCCGAGGAGGGTACTTATGCAGGATTCCCCCACCCCGTCGACCATCCGGGACCAGCCGTCACTCGACCGTCCCCCGCAGCTCGTGCGGGTACAGCTGCCCGTGCTCGGAGCGTGCGGCTGCGGTGCGAGCTGCGGGTGCGGATGCCAGTCCGGCGGCGCCTGCCAATGCGGCGGCTGCACCTCCTGAGACCCTGACGACCACCCCTTGCGGGACGAAGGGCCCCACCCGGATCCGGGTGGGGCCCTTCGCGCGTCCTGCGTACGTCGCTACTTCTTCTTGCCTTGATTCTTGACGGCCTCGATGGCGGCCTTCGCGGCGTCCGGGTCGAGGTAAGTGCCGCCCGGGTTCAGCGGGCGGAAGTCGGCGTCGAGCTCGTAGGAGAGCGGGATGCCGGTCGGGATGTTCAGACCGGAGATGTCGGCGTCGGAGATGCCGTCGAGGTGCTTTACCAGACCGCGCAGGCTGTTGCCGTGCGCGGCGACCAGGACGGTGCGGCCGGCCAGCAGGTCCGGGACGATGCCGTCGTACCAGTACGGCAGCATGCGCTCAACGACGTCCTTGAGGCACTCGGTGCGCGGACGGATCTCGCTCGGGATCGACGCGTAGCGCGGGTCGTCGCTCTGCGAGAACTCCGTGCCGTCCTCGAGGGGCGGCGGCGGGGTGTCGTAGGACCGGCGCCAGAGCATGAACTGCTCCTCGCCGAACTCCGCGAGGGTCTGCGCCTTGTCCTTGCCCTGGAGCGCACCGTAGTGCCGCTCGTTGAGCCGCCAGGAGCGGTGCACCGGGATCCAGTGCCGGTCCGCGGCTTCGAGGGAGAGCTGCGCGGTGCGGATCGCACGCTTCTGCAGCGAGGTGTGGACGACGTCGGGGAGCAGGCCGGCGTCCTTGAGCAGCTCGCCGCCCCGGACCGCCTCCTTCTCACCCTTCTCGTTCAGATTGACGTCCACCCAGCCGGTGAACAGGTTCTTAGCGTTCCATTCGCTCTCGCCGTGGCGGAGGAGGATCAGCTTGTACGCAGCAGCCATGGCCCGAGCCTAATGGAAATCCTCTGGCGCCTCCCCACCTGTCCACGGTAACCTCCTCCGGTCGCAAGTGACCATTACACAGGGGGGCCTGAGTGCCGGACGTCAGACGGGCTGTGCGCGAGACCATGTCGGGGCTTCCGCGCCAGTTCTGGTGGCTGTGGACCAGCACACTGGTCAGCCGGCTCGGCGGATTCGTCGTCACCTTCCTCGCGCTCTACCTGACCGTCGACCGGGGCTTCTCCGCCTCCTACGCCGGTCTCGTCGCCTCCCTCTACGGGCTCGGCGGATCGGTCGCGTCCGTCGTCGGCGGCGTTCTCGCGGACCGCGTCGGGCGGCGCGCCACCATGCTCGTCGCCCAGCTCGGCACGGCCGCGGTCACCGCCCTGCTCGGCTTCGTCACCCACCCCGTGGCGATCGCGGCGGTCGCCGGGCTCGTGGGCGTCACCAGCAACGCCTCCCGGCCGGCCCTCCAGGCGATGCTGGCCGACCTCGTGCCGCCCAAGGACCGGGTGCGGGCCTTCGCCCTCAACTACTGGGCGATCAACATCGGCTTCGGGGTCTCGGCGGGCGTCGCCGGGCTCATCGCCGCCCAGGGCTATGTCTGGCTCTTCCTGGGCGACGCGCTGATGACCCTGCTGTGCGCGGTCGTCGTCTTCTGGAAGGTCAAGGAGACGCTGCCGGCCGTCGAGGCCTCGGCGACCGTGGACGAGGAGCCCGCCGGGCTCGGCCAGGTACTGCGCGACCGGCGGTTCATGGCTCTGGTCGGGCTGACCTTCCTGCTCGGGACCGTGGGCCAGCAGGGGGCCACCACCCTGTCGGTCGACATGGGCCGTTCCGGGTTCACCGCGAGCCAGTACGGGCTGGTCATCGGCCTCAACGGACTGCTGGTCGTACTGCTCCAGATCCCGGTCACCCGCATGATGACCGGCCGCAGCCCGGCCGCGCTGCTCGCGGCCGGCACCCTGCTGATGGGCTGGGGCTTCGGCCTGACCGCGTTCGCCGGCTCCGTCGGTTTCTACGCCCTCACCGTCACGGTGTGGACGCTCGGCGAGATCGTGCACGCCCCCGCCTCGATGTCGGTCGTCGCCGACCTCGCGCCGGCACGGGCCCGCGGCCGCTACCAGGGCATGTTCTCGCTCTCCTGGTCCGCCGCCTCCTTCGTCGGCCCGCTGGCCGGCGGCTTCGCCCTCGACCACTGGGGCGGCAGCGCGGCGTGGGGAGCCTGCGCGGTCGTCGGCACGGTCGCCGCCGCCGGGTACTGGACGCTGCTGCGGACGCGGGGAACGGTGCAGAGCGCGGAAGTACTGGTGGAAGCGGTGGAGATGGAGGGGCCGGTGCCGGCCTCCGGGCCGGCACCGGCATCCGCTGCTGCCGTCAGGAGCAGCCGTTGAGGTGGCGCTGGGCCTCGTAGAGGTTCGGCGGGGTGACCGCCGGGGTGCCGTAGGACTCCAGGCGGGAGTGGAGCGGGCCGGTGAAGTCCGGGACGTCGATCTGGCCGAACGGGGTGACCTCGGAGATGCCCACCGTGGCGCTGTACGGGGCGATGTCGTCGATCCTGACGCAGCCCGCGCGGCCGTTGGCGACGGTGATGTTCCAGTGGGTGAAGCGGGCGCCGTAGAGCGGCCCGGCGCTGGCGTCGCCGCCGTGCGAGCCGTCGTTGAAAACGGTGATCTCGGTGCGGACGTTGGCGAACGGCAGTCCGCGGTGGGTGTCGAACGTCCCCATGTCCATCCGCCCGCGCGACCAGACGTTGTAGCTGGACAGGCCCTCGACGTTGATGCCGTGCAGTTGGGTGCCCGCCGGGGCGGGGATGACGGTGCGCTGGTCGATGGCGAAGTCCTCGATCAGGTTGTCGTGGGACCCCTCGCGGCAGCAGTACGGGTGGTGGCTGCCGCGCCCGGAGACGCGGGTGCGGCGGAGTGTGGAGCCCTTCGCGGCGACGAGCAGAAAGCCGTTGTCGACGTTGACGGCGTGCACGTCGTCCGCCCAGCAGTCCCACGCGCACTGCAGGACCAGGCCGTTGTAGCCCGTGTCGAGCAGATGCTGGGCCTGCGGGGTCTCCACCATCTCGATGGTGAGGCCCTCGACACCGGAGTTGACCACGGGGTCGATGAGCGTCGTCAGCTTCGGCGCCCAGCCGAGGCGCGTGTCGAGCGGCAGCGGCCGGTCGAGGGTGACGCGGTGGCCGCGGATGCCGGTGACGCGGGCCGGCCACTCGTAGGGGACGTACGAGAGCACCTTGGTCTTGTCGGACCAGTCGTAGGTGGCGGCGCCGTCCACGTCGCCCGCCATGTGGTCGAGCAGGGTGTGTCCGGCGTCGTCCGCGAGCTGGAGCAGGACGCGGTCGCCGCGCCGGAGGCGGGACGGGTCGTCGACGGTGACGGTGAAGTCGCCCTGCTTCGCGACGGCCGTGATGGCGGCCAAGGTCTGCCATTCGTCGCGCTTGTTGCCGGTCCAGCCCTCGAACGGCCAGGCCTTGGCCTTGATCGCGTCGGTGAGGGTGCGGTAACGCTCGCGCGGGCAGACCCAGACCAGGCCGCCGGCCCAGGACCAGGACGACTTGTTGCCGCCGTAGCGGCTGCCGTAGGCGCCGATGATCTCGGTGAGCGAGCGCGTCGCGAAGAGCTTGGTGGTGCCGCTGCCTTCACCGCGCAGGGTGACGTTGCTCCAGCCGAGTTGGATGACGTCGTCGATCCGGTAGGTGCCGCGCGGCAGCAGGACCGTGCCGCCGCCGCGCTTGCCGACCTCGGCGATGGCCCGGTTGATGGCGGGCGCGGCGTCGGCGGAGCCGTCCGGCTTGGCGCCGTAGTGCAGGACGTTGGCGCGGACGGGGCGGCGGGGGAAGTTCCGCTCGCCGCCGTTGTAGCCCGCGCGGGCGACGTTCGGGATCTGCGGGTGGGTGTAAGGCGCGGCCTTGAACTCCGCCCAGAGGGGGGACGGCACGCTGGTCGACGGCGGTGCGGCCGGTGCGGCCGCGAAGGCGGTGCGGCTGCCGAGCGCGCCGGCGGCCACCGCCGCCGTGCTGACCTGAATTGCTCCCGTGAGCAGTCTCCTGCGACTGATCGTCATGACCCCGCCTTTCACGTATCTGAACGCTATTCAGATGTGCGACGGCATGAGGGTGCCATGTCCCGGCTGGCGGCGGGAAGGGGTCGGACCGTATTAGGTGGTGGAGCTGCAGCTCGTTCGTCGCTGTGCGGTCAGTCGTCGGTCGCCGCCGGCTTGTCCGCGCCGGTCAGATGCGTGAACGCGTCCAGGTTGCGCGTCGACTCACCGCGCGACACGCGCCAGGCGTACTCCTTGCGGATCGAGGCCGCGAATCCGAGTTCGAGAAGCGTGTTGAACGAGCCGTCCGCGTTCTCCAGGACCGCGCCGAGCAGCCGGTCGACCTCGTCGGCGGTCACGGCGGCGAGCGGGATCCGGCCGGTGAGATAGACGTCGCCGAGCCGGTCGATCGCGTAACTCACCCCGTACAGCCGGAGGTTGCGCTCCAGCAGCCAGCGGTAGACCGCTTCCTGGTTCTCGTCGGGGTGCCGGACGACGAACGCGTTGAGGGAGAGCGTGTGCTTGCCGACGATCAGCGAGCAGGTGGTGGACAGCTTGCGCGTGCCGGGGATCTTGGCGACGAAGGTGCCGGGCTGCGGGCTCTCCCACTCCAGCCCGGCCTCCTTGAGCGCCTGCTCGACGGTGTCGCGGGCGGCCTGCTCGGCCTGTCCCGCTCGTGCTGTCTGCCCCTGCTCAGCCATGAGCCGATCGTAGGTGACGGCGGTGTTCCTGCATCGCGTCGGTGTAGACGTCGGCGGTCGACGCCGCCGCCCTCCCCCAGCCGAACGCCCGGGCGTGCCGGGCGGCGGCCTCCCCCAGCTGCTCGCCGAGGTGCGGCTGGTCGATGAAGCGGCGCAGCGCCCGCGCGTAGTCGGCCGGGTCGTGGCCGGGGATCAGGAAACCGGTCTCGCCGTCCCTGACCGCCACCGATAGCCCGCCGACGGCCGCGGCGATCACCGGTGTGCCGCAGGCCTGCGCCTCTATGGCGACCAGCCCGAAGGACTCGCTGTACGAGGGCATCACCAGCACGGTCGCGGCCCGGTACCAGTCCGCGAGCCGCTGCTGGTCGACCGGCGGCTGGAACCGTACGACGTCGCTCACGCCGAGCCGCGCGGCCAGCTTGTGCAGCCGCTCCGGCTTGCTGAGGCCGCTGCCGCTGGGACCGCCGACCACCGGGACGACCAGCCGCTCGCGCAGCGACGGGTCCTCGTCCAGGAGGACCGCGACGGCGCGGAGCAGCACGTCAGGGGCCTTGAGCGGCTGGATGCGGCCCGCGAACAGCGGGATCACGGCGTCCTGCGGCAGACCGAGGCGGCCCCGGGCGGCGGCGCGGCCGTCGGCCGGGCGGAACCGGTCCAGGTTCACCCCCGGATGGACGACGGCCACCTTGGCGGGCTGCGCGCCGTAGTGCCGGACCAGTTCGTCCGCCTCTTCGTCGGTGTTCGCGATCAGCCGGTCGGCGGCCTCCACGATCTGGGTCTCGCCGATGACGCGGGCGGCCGGCTCGGGGGTGTCGCCCTCGGCGAGCGCGGCGTTCTTGACCTTCGCCATGGTGTGCATGGCGTGTACGAGGGGGACGCCCCAGCGCTCGGCCGCGAGCCAGCCGACATGGCCGGACAGCCAGTAGTGCGAGTGCACGAGGTCGTAGTGTCCGGGGCGGTGGCCGGCCTCGGCCTGCATCACCCCGTGAGTGAAGGCGCAGAGCTGGGCGGGCAGCTCCTCCTTGGCCAGTCCCTCGTAGGGGCCGGCGTCGATGTGCCGGACGAGGACGCCGGGAGCGAGCTCCACGGTGGGCGGGAGGGCGCCGGTAGTGGCGCGGGTGAAGATCTCGACCTCGATGTTGATCTCGGCGAGGCGCTTCGCGAGCTCCACGATGTAGACGTTCATCCCGCCGGCGTCGCCGGTGCCGGGCTGGTCGAGGGGCGAGGTGTGCACGCTGAGCATCGCCACGCGGCGTGGAGCGTTGCGGCCGTGGGCGGGCCAGCGCAGTCGGCGCGACTGCGCGTGACCGCGCGATTGCGCGTAGCCGCGCAGGGCACCGAGCCGTGCCATGTGCTGGGTCACGCCGCTCTCCATTCGGCCGGACGGGTCCGTTCAACCGTGGAACGCCGGAACCGACCGTTCCCATTTCCGCTTTGCCGAACTTTTTCCGTGGGGTGCGGGGGCCGGGGCCGATGCACCCGCGCCTGCGCCCGTGGTGCCAGCACCTACAGTCGAACCATGGCGAGACCCGTCGGCACCATCACCCGTGGCACCACGAATCCGAACCGGCTGCGCCGGATGGACCGGTGGATCGCGTGCGCGCTCGGGGCCGAGCTGCGGCGGGCGGCCGATCCGGTGGCGGTGGACCTCGGGTACGGGGCGGCGCCGTGGACGGCGGTCGAGCTGCTGGGGCGGCTGCGTACCGTCCGGCCCGATGCCGAAGTGGTCGGGCTGGAGATCGACCCCGCCCGGGTCGCCGCGGCGGAGCCGTACCGGCGGGACGGGCTGACGTTCGCGCACGGCGGGTTCGAAGTGCCTCTTCCGGACCGGCGACGGCCGGCCCTGATCCGGGCGGCGAACGTGCTGCGGCAGTACGACGAGGCCGGGGTGCCGGCCGTCTGGGACCGGCTGCGCGCCCGGCTGGCGCCCGGCGGGCTGCTCGTCGAGGGCACCTGCGACGAGATCGGCCGCCGGCATGTGTGGGTGGCGATCGGGCCTGAGGGGCCGCGCACGGTGACGTTCGCGACCCGACTGGGATCGCTGGACCGGCCGTCCGATCTGGCGGAGCGGCTGCCGAAGGCGCTGATCCACCGGAACGTCCCGGGCGAGCCGGTGCACGCGTTCCTGACGGAGTTCGACCGGGCGTGGGCGACGGCGGCGCCGTTCGCGTCACTCGGCGCGCGCCAGCGCTGGATCCGCAGTGTGCGCCTCCTGGCGGAGAGCGGCTGGCCCGTCACGGATCGCGCGGACCGCTGGCGGCAGGGCGAGGTCACGGTGCGCTGGGAGGCGCTGGCGCCGCGCGGAGCGCAGGTCTGACGAGCGCGACCCGCCGCCAATTCCCTTCTGCCCCTGTCGCATTGCGGCACCTCATGGCACCATCCCCACCCATGTGACGATCCTGACGATCCGTCAGATACGAGGTGGTGACGATGGTGGCGAAACCATCGCGCGGCGCGACCGTCGTGTGTACGGCCCTGCTCTGCGCGGCAGCGACGCTGGCGGTGCCCGGGGCGGCGCACGCCGACCGGCCCAGGACGCTCGCCCAGGTGCAGGCCGAGGTGAACACCCTCTACCGTCAGGCGGAAGCGGCCACGGAGTCGTTCAACGCGGCCGAGGAGAAGGTGCTCGTCCAGCAGAAGAACCTGGTCGCGCTCGCCATCTCGCTGGACAACGCCCAGACGCGGCTCGGCACGCTGAACGACCAGGTGGGCGCGATGGCGCGGGCGCAGTACCGCAGCGGTGGGATGCCGGACGGGATACAGCTCGCGCTGTCCTCCGACCCCGACACGTTCCTGGACGACGCGAGCCTCGCGGAACGCGGCGCGCGGGCCGCGAACACCACCATCAGCGACCTCAAGTCCACCAAAGCGGCGCTGGACGGCTACGCGCACGCGGCCACCGCCGAATGGGAGGCCCTGGTCGAGACCCGGAAGAAGTCCGCGGCCGCCAAGGCCCAGGTCGAGTCACGGCTCGCGCAGGCGAAGGCGCTGCTGGCCTCGTTGAAGGAGCAGGAGCGCCTGCGGCTGCGGCGGCTGGAGGACGAGACCGCGTACCAGGCGCAGTTGGCGTGGACGCGGAGCGACGCGGCGAAGAAGCTGGCACAACTGCCCAAGGCGGCGGGCGACGCGAGCGCGCAGGGCAGGCGTGCGGTGGCGTTCGCGGCGGCGCAGATCGGCAGGCCGTACGAGTGGGGCGCGGACGGGCCGTCCTCGTACGACTGCTCCGGGCTGACGCAGCAGGCGTGGGCGGCGGCGGGCCGGAACATTCCGCGGACGTCGCAGGAGCAGTGGCGGCTGCTGCCGCACGTGCCGGTCGACCTGATGCGTCCCGGGGACCTGATCATCTACTTCGACGACGCCAGCCATGTGGGGATCTACGTCGGGGACGGCGCGATCGTGCACGCCCCGCGGCCCGGCAGGAACGTCACCATGGCGGGGGCGGGCTCCATGCGGATCCTGGGTGTGGTCCGTCCCGGGTGACCGTCCCGGGTGACCGTCCCGGGTGACCGTCCCGGGTGACCGATGTTGCACATGTTGTGAATGAAGTACGGGGGCCGGGTGACGTTTGTCATGCCCGGATCGTCGTATCGGAGCTGAAATCCCCTCCTGACCGCTGCATATGACACAGGCGGTTTACCTCGTGGCCTCCCGCCACACCGCGCGCTGCCGCTATGGTCGCCTGTCAATGGCCCTCGGGGGGAGGGAAGGATCAGTCCGATGACCGCAACAGAGGTACCGCGCGCCGGTGAGGCGGACGGCTTCGCCGTGCTGCCCGTACCCCGGCAGCGCCAGGATGCCTCCGTGCCGGCGCTGACGCTGCTGGTCATCGGTGACGATCCGGCGGGCACCTTCACCGCGCCCGAGCTGTTCGACGGCGGCGGGAACCGGGTACGCATCCGCCGGGCCCGCAATCTCACCGAGGCCGAGCGGCTGCTCACCGACGACGTGCACTGTGTCCTGCTGGTCCTCGACGGCGACGGGCTGGAGAGCCTGCGCCGGCTGCTGCGCCTCGCGCCCACCACGGCCGTCCTGGTGCTGACCGGGGAGGGTGCGGGTGAGGTGGGCGAGCCCGGTGAGGCGGTACGGATCGGCGCGCAGGACCATCTCTCCCGCGACGAGCTCGACGGCTCCCATCTGACCCGGGCGATCCGCTACGCCGTCGAGCGCAAGCGCGCCGACCTCGCGCAGCGCCAGCTCACCGAGACCCGGCTGCTCGCCCAGGAGAACTCCCGGCTGGAACGCGGACTGCTCCCCACCCCCCTGCTGGAGGGCGCGGATCTGCGCTTCGCGGCCAGGTACCGGCCGGGCCGCAGCCGCGCGCTGCTCGGCGGCGACTTCTACGACACGGTGCGCACATCGGACGGCACCGTGCACGCGATGATCGGCGATGTCTGCGGGCACGGCCCGGACGCGGCCGCGCTCGGTGTCGAACTGCGGATCGCCTGGCGGGCGTTGACGTTCGCCGGGCTCAGTGGCGACCTGCTGCTGAGCACCCTGCAGAAGGTGCTGGAGAACGAGCGCGCCGACGACGAGATCTTCGCGACGCTCTGCACGCTGGACATCGCACCGGACGGTGGGCGCGCCGATCTGTATCTGGCCGGGCACCCGGCCCCGCTGCTGACCGGCGCCGACGGGGTGCCGCGGCTGCTGCCGTACGAGGCGGGCGGCCCAGCGCTCGGGCTGCTGCCGCAGGCCGCGTGGAGCCGGATCGAGGTCGAACTGGGCGCGTCCTGGAGCCTGATGCTCTACACCGACGGGCTGATCGAGGGCCGGATCGGCCAGGGCACACAGCGGCTCGGCCAGGACGGGATGATCGGGATGATCACCCGTCAGCTGGCCGGCGGACTGCGCGGCGAGGACCTGCTGGACGCGGCCGTCACCGAGGCACGTGAGCTGAACGGCGGGGAGCTGACGGACGATGTGGCCGTCGTGCTGCTCGACCGCGTCGCCCCGGCCCGGATCCTCGGCCTGCCGGCCCAGATCCAGCGGTCCAGCGGCTGAACGCGGTCCCCGCAGGTTTCAGCGGCTGAACGGTCCGTACGGGCCGTCGCTGCTGCTGCCGCCACCGCGGCGGCCGCCCCGGCCGCCGCCGGAGACCTGCTTCAGGGCCGGGCGGACGTCGACCATGTAGACGATCACCGCGATCAGGCCGATGACCGGCAGGAACGAGAAGATCGAGAAGAACTTCATCACCACGGCGGCGAGCCCGAGAACGATCAGCCAGAACGGCTTGGTCTTCTTGTCCGCCGCGCGGTAGGCGTCCTCGCGGCGGATCGCGGAATCGATGAACGCGAACAGCGCGAAGAGGAACAGCCCCCATGACAACAGGGCCAGAACCCCGAAGAACCCCGTGATCAGCACGCCGTCCACCGCCTTGTCCGTATGGCCGAGCTCGTCCGTACGCCCGGGAAACCGTCGCCGCCACCGTACCGGTCCTGCAGGGACAACGGGCCGGGCACGCGCTGCGTGCCCGGCCCGTCCCGCTGAGAGGCGTCCTGCTGAGAAGCGTCCACTACTCGGCCGGCTTGGCCGCCGGCTTCTTGGCGGGGGCCTTCTTCGCGACGGGCTTCTTCGCCGGCGCGGGCACCGAAGCCTCGGCCGCGACGGGCTGGGCGGCCGGCCGCGGGTCGGGCTCGACCGCTACGGCGATCTCCTCGATCTCGTCGGCCACCTCGCCGCGCCAGGTCGCCACGGCGCCCTTGCCGCGCTCGGCCAGCGTGCCGTAGGTCTCCTGGACCTTCACGGCGGCCTCGGCGGCCCGGCCGACGCCCTGGAGCGCGAAGTCCTGGACGGACTCGCCGATCTTCTTCAGGTCCAGCTCGACGGAGCCGAAGGCCTCGGTCACCTTCGTCTGGGCTTCCTTGGCCTGCGCGGTGACGCGGTCCTGGAACACCTTCGTGTCGGTGTTGCGGATCTTCTCGAACCGCTCGGGGGCCTCGGCGCGGATCTTCTCGATCAGCGCGGGCACCCGCTGCAGCTTCTCGGCGGCGAGGTCGGCGGTACCGGCCACCGCGTAGAGCGGAGTCGGGTCCTTGAGCGTCTTCACAATGTCATCGGTGATCGCCATGAGGGTCCTCCCGGACGGGGGTTGTCGGCGCGTGGTCATGCGTACGGTCTGCTGGGCGCGCTGCCATGCGCGCCGGTCAAGCGGTCTTCGGCTGCACCGGGTCCGCCGGGAACGGGTCCGCCGGCAGCGGGTCCGCGGGCACCGGCTCCTCCACCACGGCGTTCTCCTTGCGGAACGACTCGTAGATCTGGATCAGTACCTGCTTCTGCCGTTCGTTGATCGTCGGATCGGCCAGGATCGCCGCGTGGACCTCCAGCTCGTCCCGGTCGCGCTCCTCGAGCATTCCGGCCTGGACGTACAGGGTCTCCGCGGAGATCCGCAGCGCCTTGGCGAGCTGCTGCAGGATCTCGGCGCTGGGCTTGCGCAGCCCGCGCTCGATCTGGCTGAGGTAGGGGTTCGAGACCCCGGCGGCGTCCGCGAGCTGCCGCAGCGACAGCTGCGCGCTGCGCCGCTGCTCCCGCAGGTACTCGCCGACGTTGCCGACGTTCAGTGAAGCCATGTCCCGATGCTGCACCATCGTTGCTAACTATTGCAAGCACATCGCTTGCAAAAGGCTCGATTGCGCCGTGTGAGAGCCGTCACGGCCTAACGCCTCACCCCGTCGGGGCGGTTCCGGCCCTGCGGCGTGCGCAGTCCGCCACCCGCTGTTCCAGCAGGGTGCGCTCGCGGGCGTTGCGGGTAAGGGCGGCGGCACGGGTGAACTCCTGCCCCGCCTCCTCGTAGCGGCCGAGCCGGGCGAGGAGATCGCCGCGGACGGTCGGCAGCAGGTGGTAGCCGGCCAGGGACGGCTCGGAGGTCAGCGTGTCGACGAGCTCCAGCCCGGTGGCGGGCCCGTACGCCATGGCGAGGGCGACCGCGCGGTTCAGCTCCACGACGGGCGACGGGGCGCGCGCGGCGAGCTGTTCGTAGAGCCCGGCGATCGCCCGCCAGTCGGTCTCCTCCGGGGTGCGGGCGCGGGCGTGGCTGGCGGCGATCGCCGCCTGCAGCGCGTACGGGCCGGGCGGGCCCCCGAGCACTGCGGCCCGCTCCAGCGCGGCGAACCCGCGGCGGATGAGCAGCAGGTCCCAGCGCGAACGGTCCTGGTCGAGCAGCAGGACCGGCTCGCCCTCCGGTCCCGTCCTGGCCGCCGACCGTGAGGTCTGGATCTCCATCAGCGCGACGAGGCCGTGCACCTCGGGCTCCTTCGGCATGAGCCCGGCCAGCACGCGGCCCAGCCGCAGCGCCTCCGCGCAGAGCGCGGGACGCATCAGGTCGTCGCCGGCGGTCGCCGCGTACCCCTCGTTGAACACCAGGTAGATGACCTCGAGGACGGACGACAGCCGGTCGGCCAGCTCCGGCCCGGCCGGCACCTCGTAGGGGACGCGGGCCTCGGCGAGCGTCTTCTTGGCCCGTACGATCCGCTGGGCGACCGTCGACTCCGGGACGAGGAACGCGCGCGCGATCTCCTCGGTCCTCAGCCCGCCCAGCAGCCGCAGCGTGAGGGCGACGCGCGCCTCGGTGGAGAGCACCGGATGGCAGGCGGTGAAGACCAGCCGCAGCAGATCGTCCTCGATGTCACCGTCGAGAACGGCCTCGACGTCGGCCGGCGCGCCGTGCCCCGCGGTCTCCAGCTCGTGCCCGAGCACGTCGATCCTGCGGGCGAGCCGTTCCTTGCGGCGCAGGAGGTCGATCGCGCGGTGCTTCGCGGTGGCCATGAGCCAGGCGCCCGGGTTGTCCGGGACGCCCGACCCGGGCCACTGCTCCAGCGCCGCGACGAGGGCGTCCTGCGCCAGCTCCTCGGCGAGGCCGATGTCGCGCACCAGCCGTACGAGACCGGCGATGAGCCGCGCCGACTCGATCCTCCACACCGCCTCGATCGCGCGGTGGGCGTCGGGGTGGGCGCTGGGTTCCGTCATGGCGACCCATCAGAGCACCCTCGTCAGCGCGACGGCAACCTTCCGCGGGAGGAGTGCGGCGGGCCGCCGGAGGCGGTCAGTCGTTCGGCCCCTCGATCTGCCGGATCTCCGACACGATCTCCCAGCCGTCACCGTGGATCCGCAGGAAGCGCGAGGCCCATTCCAGCGCCTCCTCCTTGCTCTTCGTCTCGATCATCGCGTAACCGCCGATGACTTCCTTCGCCTCGGTGAAGGGCCCGTCGATCACGGTCAGCTTGCCGCCGGAGAGCTTGATGCGGGTGCCCTCCGCGGTCGGCCGCAGACCGCCGGTGTCGAGGAGCACCCCGGCCTTCGTCATCTCCTCGATGAGCTTGCCCATGTCCTCCATCAGCTGCTCGCTGGGGACCATGTCGGTGTTCTCTTCGATCCTCAGCATCATCATGTAGCGCATCGCGGTGGCTCCTTCTCGTACGTTTTCCGTCGTGCGAACCCTGCTCCTACTGATGCGTCGAACGGGAGACGTCCGGATCGACACGTCCGCGAAAGTTTTTTCCGGGTGCTGTCGGGAGGGGTCCGCGGACTCCTCCCGACAGGGGTCCGCGGGCCAATACCTCAACGTTGGTTCATATCCGGCGCTACTGTGGCGGCCATGACCCAACTCCCCTGGAACGCCAAGGAAGCCACTGTCGGTGAACTGTCCGACCGCAGCGGCGTCCCCCCGTCCGCGCTGCGCTTCTACGAGCGCGAGGGGCTCATCCGCAGTCGGCGCACCTCGGGGAACCAGCGCCGCTACAGCCGCGACACGCTGCGCCGGGTCGCGTTCATCCGGGTCTCGCAGCGGGTCGGCATCCCGCTGGCGCGGATCCGCGAGGTCCTCGGTCTGCTGCCGGAGGGACGGACGCCGAACCGCGCGGACTGGGCGAACGTCTCGGAGTGCTGGCGCGACGACCTCAACAGCCGCATCGCCCAGCTGGAGCGACTGCGGGACCATCTCACCGACTGCATCGGCTGCGGCTGTCTGTCGATCGACAAGTGCCATCTGGCCAATCCGCACGACGCGCTCGGCGAGCAGGGGCCGGGGCCGCGCCGGCTGCTCGGCGCCTGACACCTTTCCGCTGCCCATGTGTGGATGCGGACAGAATCTGACCGCATGGATCTCTAGAGTCGAGGTATCGAGACCGAGCGAGAGGTGGCCGTCATGCCGACACTGGTGCACACGGGAAAGACCGGCGAGCAGAGCGAGCGGGACGCCCTGCTGGCCTTCCTGGAGGCACAGCGCGGCGCCCTGCGCCGGGCCGTCCTCGGCCTGACCGACGAGCAGGCCGCGTCCCGGCCGAGTGCGAGCGAGCTGTCGCTGAGCGGGTTGATCAAGCACGCGCTGGGCTGCGAGGACAACTGGGTCCAGACCACGCTGATGGGGCGGCCGCCCGCCCGCAAGCGCGATGAGTCGAACTGGCACGAGGACTTCCAACTGGTCGGCGAGGAGACCGTGGCCGGGGTGCTGGAGGAGTACGAGGCCGTGGCGCGGCAGACCGAGGAGACCATCCTCAGCCTGCCGGACCTGGAGGGCAGCGTCCCGCTGCCGGAGGCGCCGTGGTTCCCGGCCGGGATGCGGGTCAACGCCCGCTGGGTGCTGCTGCACCTCATCGAGGAGGCGGCCCGGCACGCCGGACACGCGGACATCATCCGCGAGTCGCTGGACGGGAAGACGTCGTACGTGCTGATCGCCGAGGAGACCGGCAAGGCGTTCTGACGGCGGTCAGCACGTACGGGCGTCGGCGCGGTGACGCTTCGGGTGCGCGGTGGGGCTCGGGGACCCTTCCGTGCCGGGCTCAGGGACCCTTCCGCGCCGGGCTCAGCGCGCGGCGGTCAGTTCCGCCGCGACCAGCTCCGCGACCTGGACGGCGTTGAGGGCCGCGCCCTTGCGGAGGTTGTCGCTGGAGCAGAAGAGGGCGAGGCCGTTCTCCACGGTCTCGTCCCGGCGGATCCGGCCGACGAAGGTCGGGTCCTGGCCGGCCGCCTGCAGCGGGGTGGGGATCTCGGAGCGCTCGACGCCGGGGGCGGCGGCCAGCAGCTCGTAGGCGCGCTCGACGCTGATCGGCCGCTCGAAGCGCACGTTGACCTGCAGCGAGTGCCCGGTGAAGACCGGCACGCGCACACAGGTGCCCGAGACCTTCAGCTCCGGGATCTCCAGGATCTTGCGGCTCTCGTTGCGGAGCTTCTGCTCCTCGTCGGTCTCGAAACTGCCGTCGTCGACGATCGAGCCGGCCAGCGGCAGCACGTTGAACGCGATCGGGCGGGCGTAGACGCCCGGCTCCGGCAGCTCGACGTTCTCGCCGCCGAAGGCGAGCGCGGCGGCCTGGTCGGCGATCTTGCAGATCTGGCCGTCGAGCTCGGCGACGCCGGCCACCCCGGAGCCGGAGACGGCCTGGTAGGTGGTGGCGATCAGCGCGGTCAGGCCGGCCTCGTCGTGCAGCGGGCGCAGGACCGGCATGACGGCCATCGTCGTGCAGTTCGGGTTGGCGATGATGCCCTTGGGGCGGTCCGCGATCGCGTGCGGGTTGACCTCGGACACGACCAGCGGCACCTCGGGGTCCAGCCGCCAGGCGGAGGAGTTGTCGATGACGACCGCACCGGCCGCGGCGACCTTCGGCGCCAGCGCCCGCGAAGCGGCGCCGCCCGCCGAGAACAGGACGATGTCCAGCCCGGAGTAGTCGGCCGTGGCGGCGTCCTCGATGACGATCTCGCCGTCCTGCCATGGCAGTGTGCTCCCGGCCGAACGGGCCGAGGCGAACAGCCTCAGCTCCTTCACCGGGAAGGCGCGCTCGGCGAGCACCTTGCGCATGACTCCGCCCACCTGGCCGGTCGCTCCGACGATTCCGATCCTCATGACGCCTCTCCGATCAATGCGTGCGTACGGACCCGAGTATCCCCCGCCGCGTCCCATGCCCGGAGAGCCGTCTCAAGCGATGGGCCGCCGGCCGGCAGCAGCGGCAGCCGTACGCCGGGTCCCGGGATGCGGCCGTGGGCGTGCAGCACGGCCTTGATGACGGTGGGATTCGGCTCGGCGAACACCGCCGCCGCGAGGGCCGCCAGCCGGTGCCCCAGCGCCCGGTCGCCGGTCCTGGCCAGCTCCACCCAGCGCTCGGTCAGCAGATGCGCGGAGGCGAGCACGGCACCGGCCGCGCCGAGGGCGAGCAGCGCGGGGGCGAAGACGTCGTCGCCCGCGAGGACGGCGAAGCCGGGCAGCTCGGCGCCGAGCAGCGCCACCGTGTCCTGGTCGATCCCGCCGACCGCGTGCTTCACCCCGACGACGCCGGGGATCGCGGCCAGCCGCAGCAGCGCCTCGATGCCGAGCGTCTGCCCGGTGCGGTACGGAATGTTGTAGATGATCAACGGCACCGGGCTGTCCGCCGCCAGCGCCTCGACGTGCGCGACCACCCCGGCCTCGGAGGGCCGGGTGAAGTACGGCACAGGAACGAGCGCGGCCGCCGCCTCGGTGCCCGCGAGCGCGCGCAGCTCCGCGCCGGAGCGCCGGGTGTCGTTCGATCCGGCGCCAACCGTCAGCCAGGCCCCTCGCTCCCGGCACACCCTGCCGACGATCGCGGTGACCGTGCCGCGCTCCTCCGCGTCGAGCGTCGCGGCCTCGGCCGTGGTGCCGAGCGCGACGAGTCCGGCCGCGCCCCCGTCGAGGGCGCTGTGCGCGAGACCTTCCAGCGCGGCGGCGGCCACCGTCCCGTCGGCGTCGAAGGGCGTGATCAAGGGCACGTGGATGCCGCCGAGCGGCCGGTCTAGGTCCATCCGTCGAGCGTGACGCACAACGACAGTAAAGGTCCAGTTAATAGTTCTCCGCTGCATAGGTAAGCAACGCTGCACCGATGTGCGGCACCGACCCGGACGACGCGGATATTGGGTCGACGCCGCCGCCCCCGCCTGGCAGCCTCGCCGCCATGGACGACGACACCTATGAGATCTCGACGGACCCCGCCCGGCTGGATGCCGCCCGCATCCACCACTGGCTCTCCACCGACGCCTACTGGGCGCTGGGCCGGAGCCGCGAGAAGCAGGACAGCGCCATCGCGAACTCACTCAACTTCGGCCTCTACGACACCGTCTCCGGCGCCCAGCTCGCCTACGCCCGTGTCGTCACCGACCACACCACCTTCGCCTGGCTCTGCGACGTCTACGTCGACCCGGCCACCCGCGGCAAAGGCCTCGGCGTCGCCCTGGTGACCGCCGTACGCGACCACCTCGCCCCCTCCGGCCTGCGCCGCATCCTCCTCGCCACCGCCGACGCCCACGGCGTCTACGCGAAGATCGGCTTCGAACCGCTCACCGACCCGGCCAAGTGGATGGCCCTCGGCCTGCAGTGACGGGCGAGGCGTGCCGGCTGTGCCACGCCTCGAAGGCGGCCTCCACGGCCACCCGGGAGGGGACCTTGTCCAGGCCCAGTGGCTCCTGCGCGTCCCGCAGCGCGCGCACGACGACCGCGGCCACCTGCCCCAGCTGCGCGTAGTCGAGTGCGGCGTCCAGACCTGTCGCCCCACGGATGACGTCCGTGATGACGGATTGGACGCGCTTGTAGGCCAGGTAGTGCGGCAGATCCTCACCGGCCCCCCGCCCGGCCTCCTCCCCCACCGCCCGCAGCCAGCGCGCGATCATCTCGCGCCGCTGCGCACTCGGATAGCGCATGAGGTGCAGATGCGTGGCGAGGTCGTACAGCGGATCGCCGATCAGGGCGAGTTCCCAGTCGATGGTCCACAGCGCGTCGGCGCTGTCCACGATGAAATTCTCGCAGTGCAGGTCGCCGTGGAGCAGACGGAACGAGCGCGGGGTCAGTTCCGGCAGACGGC
This sequence comes from Streptomyces sp. H39-C1, assembly GCF_027158125.1. NCBI lineage: Bacteria > Bacillati > Actinomycetota > Actinomycetes > Kitasatosporales > Streptomycetaceae > Streptomyces > Streptomyces sp. H39-C1. The sequence continues at coordinate 58,331 of NZ_JAPVLS010000039.1, read as the reverse complement.
CCTCGAAGGCGCTCAGCGCGTCCTCGCGCACGTCGAGGTCGGCCAGCAGACCGGAGAACCTCTCGCGGTGGGGCGCGTAGACGTGTTCGAGGGTGAAGTGCACGACCCGGCGCAGGAATCCGGTGGAGCTCTCCGCACGGGGCAGGTCGTCACAGGTGCAGAGGCGGAGCCGTTCCTTCGGAAGCCGGGCGGTGTCGCACGCCACGAGGTGCTGGAACAGCTCCTCGATCTGGTCGAGGAATCCCGCAGCCACCGTTCTGCCGCCGCTCGCGCTCCGCAGACTGCCCAGTGTCCGGCCCTCGATGAAGACCGTGGTGGACATGTGGTCGTCGATGACGGCGACCGGCGGGATATGCGGGATGCAGCCCTGGAGCGCGGAGATCAGCTGGTCCTCCGAGGGGAACAGCCGCAGGTCGAACCAGAAGACCCCGGGCCTCGGTTCACGCAGCTTCAGCCGGTGGAACTGCAGGCCGGGCCGGGACACGGCGTCCGGGCTGACCGCGTAGGTCACATTGTGGTAGCCCGGAAAGGGGCCCTCCACCCGGTCCGTTCCCGCTGGGGGACGGAGCCTCGCCACTGTCGTCGTGGTCACCGGATTCCTAGGCTGTGTCTGACGGTGTCGGAGAACTGCTCATGAGAAATACTGATGAGAACCGTCCGCCCCACGCGGCGTGTGTGGCGTCGACAGTAGTGGCCGAGCACCGTCCCACGTCACCCTTAACGGACCCCGTACGCACTTAACGAACCACGGTTACGGTTGCCGGCGCTCTTCTTGCCGACGCTCTTCGAAGAGGTGCACGAGCGCGTCGGTGATGTGCCTGGCTCCGGCGTCCTCCAGCTCCCGCTGCTTCCTGGCGTCGTTCGCATAGCCAAGGAAGGTGACACCGGCCCCTTGAGCCGCGCTGCAGTCGTCGGCGGAGTCGCCGATCATCAGGCAGTCGCGAGCCCGTGCACCCGTAGTCCGCATCGCCTCTTTAAGGCAGGACGGATCGGGCTTCATCAGGAGGGTGTCTCCGAGCCGCCCGTGCACATGAGCGCCGAAGAACTCGGCCAGCCCCATGCGCCTCAGATACAGATTAGCCGCGGCGGCGGAGTTGTTGGTCGTCACCGCGACTTTCTTGCCGTGTCCGACAAGCCACACGACCAGTTCGTGCGCGTGTTCGGTCGGCACGGCGGAGCCGGCGGCCCGGATCTCCTCCGTGGTGAGGAGCCGGTCCAGTTCGGCGACCCGATGGGCCGAAGGAGTGCCCTCGTAGGCCCGCGCCGTGTCCCGCAGCACCTGGAGCGGGTTGTCCGGGTCGCTCAACGGTGGTGCCAGCCCCCAGCTGTCGATACTGCGCCGCAGGACGCGGGCCACCTCGTGCGCCTTGTGGTTGCCGAAGAGGCTGGCCAGCGGACCGTCGAAATCGAACAGCACACATCCAGCGGCGGCTATGAGTTCTCGACGGGCCCGCCGGCCAACGGCGGAGGACGGGCGGAAGGTCACTCGAAGAGTCTCAACGGCTCGGCAATGGTTGACCAGATGGAATCGAACCAATCCTGCGACCGCCTCACGTATTCGGCGCTGTACGGGTCGGGTCCCGCCCCGGCCGCGGAGTAGTGGAAGAGGGTGGCCCCGAGCCCCAGGAAGTCATAGATCTCCATGTCCTCCCCGCGGTAGGACACGGTGCGCTCGACAACCTTGTAGTAGCCGAAGAGCGCTTCCGTCCCGTTGAGCAGGTAGAGCTTGTTCACCGGGCTGACCTTCACGGATCTGATCTCGACGGACACCTCGGTCACCAGGCCCAGGTCCTTCAGCCGGCCGACGGAGCTCTGCAGGCCGGTTGCGTGGCTCTGCGCCAGCCGCCGCAGCCGCTCCAGCGGGCGCCCGTCCCCCGGGTCGCCGACGAGCCGCGGAACGGCCAGCTGGGCGCCCGGCTCCGGCAGCAGCAGCCGCACCGCCACGGACTGCGGAGGGTCGATCTCAGCTGCCTGGATGCTCCGGATCGGGCCCTGCAACGCCGAGTTCAGCGTCTCCGCGGTGAGCGAGAAGGAGTCCAGGGTGACCCGGGGCTCGCGGAACGCGGCTTCGAGATGCTCGGCCAGCTCGACCCCCGCCGGACCGGGCCCCGAATGCGACCGCCCCTCGTGGTCCGGCCGGGACGAGGTCCCACCGCGCAGGACGTACGACCCCCGGCCGCGCTGGGAGTCGATGTAGTCGCCCTTGCGGAGCTCGTCCAGGGCCCGTTGAACGGTGGCCCGGGACACCTTGAACCGCCTGCTCAGGGCGTCCTGGGTCGGGATCTGATCGCCGGCGGCCAGCACCCCGCTGTCCATCTCGGCACGTAGTTCATCCGCGATGCGCCGAAAGGGCGGCACCGCGCCATCATGCCCCGAGCTTGTCGGACTCATGCATTCCAGGCTACAACTCTCCATCAACTTATGGGAGTTGACTGACTCGAGTTTGTGGATCTCAGTCAACTGGGGAAAGCACGAAGTAGTAGCTCAGTCGACTTCCGACTTGCAGATGAGTTGTCGAAGTTGACGCAACGGGGGTCAGCGTCATCAACCGTCCAACGGCGTACGGGACATACCGCCACCACCCGCCTTCTGCCACCGCTCAGCGCCACGAAGGAGGGACCTGCCATGCCCGTTCTCGGATTCGCTTTCGAGCAGTTCGTCCAGTGGAGGTACGGCGCCGCCTGGGCTGTCGTCTTCGGACTGATCGCCCTTGACCGCAAGGACCGGGGCACCACCTACACCTGCATCGCGCTCACCGGGATCGCGATCCTGATGGCGCAGTAGGCCGCCCCCGCGGGGCCCGGCGGTCAGAAGCCGTCCGGGGTCCAGGGGCGGCGGGGGGTGCGGAAGAGGGTGTCCGCGCGGGTTGCCGCACCGGGGCGTTCCTCGGTGACGCGGCCCAGGGCGGTCAGCCGCAGGACGGACTCGTCGCCCAGGTACAGCGTTCCCAGCTCGGCGATGTCGAAGGAGAGATCGGCGTCGTCACGGGTCGGGGTGCAGGTGGCCCTGCCGTCGGCGTCCGTCTCCAGGCGGAAGCGGCCGCCGGCCAGGTCCGCGGCGTCGTGCAGGTCCAGGACGAGGGAACCGGCGCCGGTGTAGGTGCGGGCCTCCAGGGCGCGCGGGGTGTCGAGGACCCGGAGCCACATGAAGTCGGCGTTCGTCTCGACCTTGGCGGAGCGCGGGTCGCCGAGCAGCAGGGGCATGATGTCGTCGGGGGCGCGATAGCCGGACTTCAGCTCGGTGACCCAGTCGACGGAGAACAGATAGCGCCACAGCGCGAGCTCGGCGGCCGGGGAGGCCGCGATCAGCTTGCCCGTCTCCAGCGTCACCCTGGGGAACTTGTTCGACCACCGGTGGTCCGTGATCGAGTACGTGGCCAGGCCGTCGACCTGGCCGGAGGCGTCCCGGTACACCGCGTAGAAGGGTTCCTTCCAGGGCATGGACGGGAACGTCAGCAGGCCGGTGTCCATGTCCCACCACCGGTCGGTGCGGTCGATCGCCCCGGGCGTCAGCCGCCGGACCCGCTCATGGAGTTCGGGGCCGATCTTGCGGATCTCGGCGGGCGTCATCAGGTCGACCCTGCCCTCGGCGGGCCCCGCCCAGCGGCGGTCGAGACCGGACCGGGGGACGTCGACGTCCCACTCGTTGATCCACGTCGCCGGGCCGAAGCCGTAGCGGCCGTAGATCGGGTACTCGGCGGCGATCAGGATCGCCACCGCCTCGCCGCGCTCCTTGGCGTCCGTCAGGTCGCGGGACATCATGCGGGTCAGCAGGCCGCGTCTGCGGTGCGTCGCGGTGACCGAGACGTTGGTGACGGCACTGGCGGCGAGCAACTCGCCGCCCGGCACGGTGAGCTCACGCGGCATGCTGCGGAAGGTGGCCACGCAGCGGCCCTCGTCGAACACGCCCTGGGTGCGCTCCAGGTCGATCCCCGGCCTGCGGGCGGTGACCTCCTCCGGGGTGACGGTGGGCGGCATCAGGAACGCGTTGTTCAGCGCGCGCAGCCATTCCGGCAGATCCGATGCGGCGAGGGTGCGGAGGTCGGGGCTCATCTCTCGAACGTATGCGGAGGCGGGGTGACGCGCATCCGGATTTTCCGCGGAGGAGGGGCGATTGACGTGACCACCGGTGCGCCGGGCGCGACGCGGCCGTCCCGTCGTTGGCCCGCCGGGCCTCAGAAGACCGCGCGCACCTCGCCGACCCGTTCCCCGCCGCCCAGCAGCGGCGAGTCGGCGATCCGGGCGAGCACCGGCGAATCCACTCCCAGCAGCTCCAACGCCCTTGCCAGCACCGGCCCGAGCGCCCGTCTGCTCCCGTCGTCGACCTTGAAGGCCAGCGCCCGGCCGTCCGGCAGCGCCACCGCCTGGACCGACTCCGCGCCCACCTTGGCGAGTACGCCCGGGACTTCCCGCATCAGCCAGGTGTCCGCCCGCCGGGTGCCCGCGACGTACTCGGGGTGGGCCCGCATCGCGTCGGCGACCTTCCGCTCGGGGGTGCCCTCCGGTGCGCCGACGCAGCGGGCGAACGCCCGCGCCAGCCCGGTGAGGCTCAGCGCCGCGACCGGCGCCCCACAGCCGTCGACGCCCACCCGCTCGACCGGTTCGCCGCTCAGGTCGCCCAACACGTCCAGCACCAGGCGTTGCAAGGGGTGGCCGGGGTCCGGATACGTCTCCAGGGGCCAGCCGTTGACCACACAGGCGGCGAGCATCGCGGCGTGCTTGCCGGAACAGTTCATGAGGATCCGCTCGCGGCCGCCGCCGTCCCGCAGCCACTGTTCCGCCGCCTCGACGTCCAGCGGCAGGTCCGGGGGATTGCGCAGCGCCGACTCCGTCAGGCCCGCGCCCGCCAGGATCTTCCGTACGCCCTCCACATGGAACGGCTCCCCCGAGTGGCTGGCCGCGGCGAGCGCCAGCAGTTCGCCGTCCAGACCGACCCCGGCCCGCAGCATCGCCGCCGCCTGCATCGGCTTGTTGCACGACCGGGGGAAGACCGGCGACGTCACGTCGCCGAGCGTCGGCCCGACGCGGCCGTCCGCGTCCAGCACGACAAGGGAGCCGCGGTGCAGCCCCTCCACGAAGCCCGACCGGACGACTTCCGCCAGCACCGGATGGGGACGCTCCACCGCGCTCAAGCCCGCGCCCCGGTTCGCGCCCCGGCCCGGGTCCTGACCCGGGTCCTGGCCTGCCGCTGCGGTTGACCGGTCGTCATCGCCGTCAGCCCTCGGCGAGCAGGTCGTCCACGCTTGCTTCCCCGTCACGGTATCGGCGGGTGATCTCCGCGCTGCAGCCGTCGACCGTCCGCTGGAGGGTCTGCCGGCGCCGGGAGACCTGCTGCTCATGGCGGACGAGGCGCCCCATCCCCTCGTGCAGGTCCTGGTCCGTCCGGGCGTCGAGGTCCGACAGTTCGACCTCGGAGAGCATCTCCTCGGCCAGCCGCCGGACCCGCTCGGTGAGCGGCGTGCCCAGCGTCACGTGCCGGGCGGAGGAGCGGTGCAGGGACGGCGCGTCGGTCAGGATCTCCGGCAGCCGGTCCAGCAGCGGAGCGTCCGGCGCCGTGCGGCGCCCCAGCTCCGCCCGCAGGATGTCGATCCGGCCGTGCAGCAGCCGGCGCACATACGACAGATCCGCCTCCTCCTGCTGCGCGTCACGTCGCAGGGTGCGCAGCGCGCCGAGGCCCAGCGCCCCCATCTCGGGCTCCGGGACGTCCGCGGCGAGCGGGCTGCGCGGACCCGGGGGCCGCGGCCCCAGTGCGTCGGCCTTCAGCATGTGATGGCCCTTCTCGATGGGCGCGGTCGGTGCGATCGGTGCGGTGGTACCGGATGTCTCTCCAGCGCCGGGTGTGGTCATGCCTGTCGTCCCCTCGTCGCGGCCGGAGCCGCCCAGGTTCCGATGGTCCCACTGCCTGCGGACACCCCGCAGCGACTCTGCACCCGAACGGCCCCGACGGCGGGCGTGCTTGGCGTCCAACCGGGCGTACGACCTGCGGTCGCGTGCGCCCCCTCACCCGTGCGAGTGGTGTTGGCACATGCACGGGACAATGCCCGTATGCGAGCGGTTGCCCAACGGGTCAGTGAAGCGAGTGTCGTGGTCGGCGGAGAGACGGTCGGGTCGATCACCGGGCCGGGATTGTGCGTTCTGGTGGGGGTGACGCACGACGACACCCCGGAGAAGGCGGCGCAGCTGGCCCGCAAGTTGTGGAGCCTGCGCATCCTGCCGGACGAGAAGTCCTGCTCGGACATCGGCGGCCCGCTGCTCGTCATCAGCCAGTTCACGCTTTACGGTGACGCCCGTAAGGGGCGCCGCCCCACCTGGAACGCCGCCGCGCCCGGCGAGATCGCCGAGCCGCTCGTCGACGAGGTGGTGAAGCAGCTGCGCGCGCTGGGCGCGGACGTAGAAACGGGCCGGTTCGGCGCGGACATGAAGGTCTCGCTGACGAACGACGGCCCGTTCACCCTGGTCATCGACATCTGATCGCCGCGGCGGTCACCGCGGCGTCATCGCGGCGGTCATCGCAGGGGACTACGGCGCTACGACGATCTCCTGCGACGCGACCGTCGTGTCGGCCAGCAGCGTCGCGTCCGCCGCCGTGTTGCGCTTCACCAGGGCCAGCGCGATCGGGCCCAGCTCCCAGTGCCGGGCGGAGGACGTGACGAAGCCGATCTGCCGGCTCTCCTCGCCCTCGGAGGCGATCCGGACCGGGGAGCCGTGCGGCGGGAGCTTCACCTCGCTGCCGTCCAGGTGCAGGAAGACCAGACGGCGCGGGGGCTTGCCCAGGTTGTGCACCCGGGCGACCGTCTCCTGGCCCCGGTAGCAGCCCTTCTGCAGGTGGACGGCGGTCTCCAGCCAGCCCAGCTCGTGCGGAATGGTGCGGTGGTCGGTCTCCAGGCCCAGCCGCGGCCGGTGCGCCTCGATCCGCAGCGCCTCCAGCGACAGCGACCCGATCGGCCGGCCCGCGCCGGCCGCGAAGGACTCCAGCTCGGCGCGCGGCACGAAGACGTCCCGGCCGTACGAGGTCTCCCGGACGGCCCAGCCCGCCGGGACGGCCGTGATGGCGCCCGCGGGCAGATAGACGACCGCGTACTGCTCCGACGCGTCGGCCGCCTCGACCTTGTAGAAGAACTTCATGCTCTCCAGGTAGGCGAGCAGGGCGCCCTGCGTGCCGGGCTCCACGTGGATCCAGGTCGTCGTGCCGTCGTCCACGAGGTAGAGCGCGTGCTCGATGTGCCCGTGCGCGGTGAGGACCAGCGCCTCGGTGGCGTGGTGGGCGGGAAGCTGCTCGACGTGCTGGGTGATCAGCAGGTGCAGCCAGGCGAGACGGTCCTCGCCACTGACGGTGAGGACACCGCGGTGCGACAGGTCCACGAAGCCCGTCCCGTCGGCGAGCGCCCGCTGTTCACGGAACAGATCGCCGTAGTGCCCGGCGACACCCTCGTCCGGCCCCTCTGCGGGGACGGCACCGGGAAGCGACAGCAAAGGACTCTTCGACATGACGGTCATGGCGATAAGCCTACGACTCGGCGGCGGAAGCCTTCGCGGTGCAGGCGGCGCAGCGGCCGAAGATCGCGAAGTGCTTCATGTCCGTCTCGAAGCCGAACGCCTCGCGCAGTCCCTCGGTGAGCGGCGCGGCGAGCGTCACCTCGGCCTCGGTGACGGAGCCGCAGTCCCGGCACACCAGGTGCATGTGGTGGTGCCGGTCCGCGAGGTGGTACGTCGGGGCGCCGTGTCCGAGGTGGGCGTGACTGACCAGGCCCAGCTCCTCCAGCAGCTCCAGCGTCCGGTAGACGGTGGAGATGTTGATCCCGGAGGCGGTCTTACGCACCTCGGTGAGCAGCTCGTCCGGAGTCGCGTGCTCCAGAGCGTCCACGGCCTCCAGGACAAGCTGCCGCTGCGGGGTCAGCCGGTAGCCGCGCTGCCGCAGATCGCTCTTCCAGTCGGTGGTCACCACAGCCCCCAGTGTAGGGCTGTGGATCCCGGCTGCCGCGAGGGCCGAAGCGGGGCTTCGGCGGGGGTCCTACTTGAAGAAGGCGATCCCGTCGTCGGGGAGGTCCTTGAGGTCCTTCGCCCACTCCCGCGGGTCGACGACCTTCTTCAGGTGCGCGGACATGTACGGGCGCAGCGTCACGGCCGGGGTGGCCTTCTCGCCGACCCACATCAGGTCGCTGTTGACGTAGCCGTAGAGCCGCTTGCCGCCGGAGTACTCCGGGGCCTCGGGCAGCCGCGCGACAGCGTCCGTGACGATGTCGATCTGCGGCTTCTGGTCGGCCAGCTCGCCGGTCCAGATCTCGATGACGCCCTCGTCACGGGTGACGGTGACATCGACCTTGCGGTCCTTGTCGATCCGCCAGAAGCCGCTCTCGCTCTCCAGCGGGCGCAGCTTCTTGCCCTCGGCGTCCAGCACCCAGGTGTGGGAGGTGTACTCCAGGAAGGAGCGGCCGTCGTGGCTGAACGTCACCTCCTGCCCGAAGTTGCACTTCTCGGCCCCGGGGAAGTCGTACACGCCCGCGCCCTCCCACCTGCCGAGGAGGAAGACGAGCGGGACGAGGTCCGGGTGAAGGTCGGACGGGATCTCGATCATGGTGTGGTGCCCTGTTCCGTTGTCCGTGCGGCCGAGGTCAGCGCTGGCCCTGGTACAGCTTCGCCACCGCGAAGACGGAGAACGCGGCGACGCCGAGGCAGACCAGGACGAGCAAGGCGTCGAAGATGTACTCAATACGCACGAGTGTGCTCCTCGGGCAGGCAAGCGGTAAGGGACCGGGGACGAGTCTAGTCGGCGGCCACGGGGACGGCGCTGTGAGGTGCGTCCCCGTGGCCGTGGCGGGCCGGGACGGGCCCGGATGGCCGCTCCGTGGGCCGGTACGGGAGCGGCTTCAGCCGCTTCAGCCGCTTCAGCCGAGGAGCTGGGCCTGGAGCGTGATCGTCTGCCGGAACGGCACCACGGGGACCGTGCCCTTGTGGGACAGGACGACGAGGCCGATGGTGTCGCCCGCGGAGATGTACGCGTAGCGCAGCTGGGCCTCCTCGCTGGGTCCGGACTCCACGTACTGGTACACCACGGCGCCGGTCTCGGCGCCGTTGGTGCCCAGGTCCCGTTCCTCGTCGACCGTCGGCGCGCCGTCCAGCCGGGTGTAGCTCAGTTCGTTGCGGTAGCGGTCGGTGGGCAGCCAGCCCTTGGCGCCGGGGAACGCCGGGTCGAGCCTGGCACCCTCCGGGGCGGGCAGCAGGAGCGACCGCGGGTCCGCGTAGTGGCGGCCGCCGGGGTTGAGCGTGTCGTCCAGGGCGGCCGGCTTGCCCGCGGGCAGCTTGGGCAGGGCGAGCGGCTGATAGACCCAGCGTCCGTCGTCCGGCGTCCTCAGACCCGGGATCCTGGTGCGCTCGGGCTGGGTGACTCCGTACGCGACGCCGCCACCGAGCGCTCCGAAGACCAGCACCGCCGACGTCCAGCGCAGCACCGCACGGAGCACACGGCGCGGCTTCTTCGGTTCGACGGGCAGCACGGGGGCGGCCCACGGGTCCGGCTGCGTCGCGATCTACTGGTCGGTCAGCCGGCACCCCCGGGGGTGCCGGCGCCCGCGAGGACGCCGAGGACGGCCGCGACGGCGATCAGCAGCGCGGTGCGGCCACGGCGACGCGGCTTGCGCTCCGGCTCGCCTGTGGTTCCGGTGGTGGCTCCGGGGCGGGCTCGGGCGCAGGGGTGTCCTCGGGCATGGTGATCTCCACATGGGGGGTGCGAGAAAAGGGAAGAAAGGACGAAGGACGAGCTCAGCGGCCGGTCTTGAGGCGCTGGTACTCCGCGTCCAGCAGGTTCTGGAGCAGCTTCGGGTCGGCGGCCTTGCCGCCGGTCACGGTGATGGTGATGTGCACATCGCCCTGGTACGAGATGGCCAGCAGGGAGTCCGTGCTCTCCTCGGAGCCGGACTTCAGGTGGTAGGCGCGGGCCGGATAGCCGCCGGCCAGGGGCAGCTTGTCGCCCTCGTAGTAGTGGGCTTCGTAGTACGCGGCGGCCGAAGCGGCGTCCGCGAAGCGGCTGAGCTTGACGGTCACCTCGGCGCCGCCGCCCGCGGTCAGGTACGTGCGGTAGGCGCCGGACCTGAAGCCGTAGCGGTCCAGCGCGCTCTTCATGGCCGCTTCGTCCTTCGTACCGCTCGCGAGGTCGGCCGCGGAGAGCGGGCTGCCCGCCTCGTCGCCGTAGACCTCGGCGTCCTTCGGCGGCGCCAGCAGGAAGAAGCGCAGGTCACCGGTGTGCGTGCCCTGGCTGACCTGGCCCTTGACGGTGGACGTGCCGGAGGGGAAGGGCGTGGCCGACGCGGACGGATCGACGCTCGGGGAGCCCGTCACCGAAACGGTGGGCGCCGGGGACGACGGAGCGGCCTCGTCGGCATGGCCGGACGAGGAGCCCAGCGCCACCACGACTCCGGCGGTCACGCCGGCCAGCGCGAGCATTCCGATCCCGGCGGACACCGCGATGACAGCGCCTCGACGGCGTACAGGTTCCACAGGAAGCCCCCCCCGGGCACAAACTCAGCACTCGCACTCGCACTCGCACGCGTGTCGCAGTGTGAGTGGAATCGCATTATGTCCAGCCGACACGTCGGCGCCCCCATCCTTTTGCCGTGACATGGGACACAGGTGGGGCCAACGGTGCTGGTGGGAGAGCCGCTAGCCTGAGCCCATGGCGAAGAAGCTCGTGATCAAGGTGACAGCGGGCGCGGACGCGCCCGAGCGCTGCTCGCAGGCGTTCACGGTGGCGGCGGTCGCGGTGGCCAGCGGTGTGGAGGTCTCGCTGTGGCTCACCGGTGAGTCCGCGTGGTTCGCGCTCCCGGGCCGCGCCGCGGAGTTCGAACTCCCGCACGCCGCACCACTGCCGGACCTGATCGACGGGATCCTCGCCGGCGGCGGCATCACGCTGTGCACGCAGTGCGCGGCCCGCCGGGACATCGGGGAGAAGGACGTCATCGAGGGCGTACGGATCGCGGGTGCGCAGGTCTTCGTGCAGGAAGTCATGGCCGACGGCGTCCAGGCCCTCGTCTACTAGGCCGGATCGTCTACCGGGCCCTGTCGTCGAAGTCCCCGTCGTCCGGCCGCTTTCCGGCCGCCCTCGCCCGCGCCGCCTCCTCGTCCCTGATCCAGGAGTCGTCCGCCGGTTCGTCCTCCAGCCAGCTGTCGGCGGGGTCGTCCCAGAAGTCGCCGGGCTCGCGCCGGTTTCCCACGATGGCGGCGAAGGGCGGGATCACCATCGCGACCACGCACATCGCGACGGCGGCCGGCACCGACCACAGGCGCACCACGGCCCACGCCAGGACGAACAGCAGGATGCAGCTGCCCATCATGGCGAAATACCAGTGGCGACGCCGGCGCGCGTACATAGCTCCACGGTACTTCCGAGCAGCGCAAACAGGCAGCACGAAGGGCCGCACCCCATAAAGCTCCAACCCAGGGGTGCGGCCCTTCGGCCGTTCAGTGCTTGAGTCACCGCCGTCGAGGAACGGCTCGACGGCGGTGACTCAATGCTTCGGAGACGCAGTGACCCAGTGCCTCAGACCGCGATGGCCACATCGGCCGCCGCGCCCTGCTGGGCCACGACCGTACGGTCCACCGTGGCGCCCGGGACGAGGGCGCGCAGGGTCCAGGTGCCGGGTGCGGCGAAGAAGCGGAACTGTCCGGTCGCCGAGGTCGGGACCTCCGCGGTGAACTCGCCCCCGCCGTCGAGCAGCCGGACGTAGCCGCTGATCGGCTCGCCGTCACGGGTTACCGAACCCTGAATGATCGTCTCGCTCGCCACGTCAACTCCTGCCAAGTCCGGGCCGCCGGCCTTTGCTCCACACATGTCTGATCCTTTGAGGGGTGGTCTTGAACGGGTCTGGAACCGGACTCAGGCGTTGGCGCCGAGCTCGATCGGGACGCCGACGAGGGAGCCGTACTCGGTCCACGAGCCGTCGTAGTTCTTGACGTTCGGCTGGTCGAGCAGCTCGTGCAGCACGAACCAGGTGAGCGCGGAGCGCTCACCGATGCGGCAGTACGCGATGGTGTCCTTCGCCAGGTCGACGTTCTCGTCCTGGTAGAGCTTGGTCAGCTCTTCGTCGGACTTGAACGTGCCGTCGTCGTTGGCGTTCTTCGACCACGGGATGTTGCGGGCGCTCGGGATGTGGCCCGGGCGCTGCGACTGCTCCTGCGGGAGGTGGGCCGGGGCGAGCAGCTTGCCCGAGAACTCGTCGGGCGAGCGGACGTCGACCAGGTTCAGCGTGTTGATCGCGGCGACGGCGTCGTCACGGTACGCGCGGATCGAGGTGTCCTGCTCCTTGGCCTTGTAGGTGGTCGCGGCCCGCTCGGGGACCTCGACGACCAGGTCGCGGGAGTCGAGCTCCCACTTCTTGCGGCCGCCGTCGAGCAGCTTGACGCTGTCGTGGCCGTAGAGCTTGAAGTACCAGTACGCGTACGAGGCGAACCAGTTGTTGTTGCCGCCGTAGAGGACCACGGTGTCGTCGTTGCCGATGCCCTTGGCCGACAGCAGGGCCTCGAAGCCGGCCTGGTCGACGAAGTCGCGGCGGACCGGGTCCTGCAGGTCGGACTTCCAGTCGATGCGCACGGCGTTACGGATGTGGTTCTTCTCGTAGGCCGAGGTGTCCTCGTCTACCTCGACGATCACCACCTTGGGGTCGTCGATGTGGCTCTGGACCCAATCGGCGTCCACGAGGACGTCACTGCGGCTCATTTTGTTCTCCTCCGGGGCAGTACGGATGCGCCAGAACGGGGGCGCGACATTGCGCAGAATGTGAGAGAAACGCCGGGGAGGCAGGCGCACACGAACGGCCGTCGGGCCTGGTCCGGTACGTAGAAGGCTGCCGCCCCTAGGGCATGCGACAGAGACTGGCGGCGACGCGGCACAGGTCGACTGCCCGCCGCTTCGTAAGATCCGCCTGTCGCTTCATGACCCCGATCGTAGGGAAACCTCCCCGAAAGTGTCACCAGCGTGTCATATACCGAGACAAGATTGTCCGGATATTGGGACGTGGGAAGGGTCGGCCCTTACGCGGCGGGCCCGGGAGCGATTCTGCCGCCGATTCCGACTGAGGTGCGGACGCCGCCGTCTCAGCCCGCGAGAACGACGTTCGTCCCGGACGCGGCCACCGATATGCCGCTCGGGGTCGTCACGACCGACTGGACCTTGATGCCCGTGGGCAGTCCCACCAGGCTCCGGGTGAAGTCGATCTTCTCGCGGATCAGCTTGTCGAGGCCGGGGATGGAGTCGGCGCCCGGTATCGCGTCGGCGTGCAGTCGCACCGTGTCGCCGTGCTCGACGCTGATCACGCTGGTGACACTGCGCTTGACCGTCCCGATCAGCGGCATCGTCACACTGCCGGTCACCTTGACCCGGCCCTTGCCGTCCTTGCTCTCGCCCCCGTACGCCACCGTCACTCCGGGAGGCGCGGCGGCCGACAGGTCCGCGTAGGTGATGAACGCCGAGCCGTCCGCCGTGTCGGCGACCGCCCGCTGGTAGTCGCCGGAGAGGTTCACGCCGCGTAGGTCGGCGGTGAAGCTGTCGATCCGCAGCCGCTCGGCGCCGGTGCCCGCCTGGATGTCGTGCGCGGTGATCTTGACGTCATCGAGCTTGTCCGAGGCGACCTGCGTGAGGAACGGGAAACCCTTGATCGAGATGTCGGGCTTCGAGCTCAGGCCCTGGGTCAGCTGGGCGCGCTCGGCCGCCTTGTCCTGGGCCACCGAGACGGCGATGCGGTCGGCCGCGACGAACAGCCCGCCGAGAACGACGAGGACGATCAGCAGTATTCGTGCGGCTCGCATGGCGCTCCCCGGGTTCAGGCGTGATCGACCGACCCTAACCCGCCTTCCCCCGGCACCCGGGTGGACCGCTGTCGTTTGTCGTGAGGTTGTGACAGCGGCCCACTCGGGGCAACGGGGTTCCGGCACCGGGGCGTTCGGCCTTCCGTCAGCCGGTGAGGACCCGGCCCAGTACGTACACGACCGGAGCCGCGGCCGTCAGGGGGAGTGCGACGCCCGCGGTGAAGTGGACGAAGCGCGACGGGAAGTCGTAGCTGGCGACCCGCAGCCCGATGACGGCGCAGGCACCGGCGGCCAGGCCCAGCAGCGCGCCCTGGGTGCCGAGGTCGGTCAGCCGGCCGGTGACGATGCCGCTGCCCGCGGCGGCGAGCACGGCCACCACGACGGAGGCGGCGCCGGGCAGCGGCAGAGCGCGGGCGAGCGTCGCGACGGCGACCGCCACCGCGCCGACCACCACCGGATCGCTGCCGCCGGGTGTCCAGGCGACCGCGAGGAAGCCGGTGGCCAGGACGGTCATCAGCGTCGACGCCGAAGTGGCCGTCAGCGAGGACAGCCGCTCGTCCGTCGTCCCCCGGTGGCGCATCTGCAGCACGAGGACCAGCAGCAGCCAGGTCCCCAGCGTGCCGACGACCACGGCCGGCACGTTGTCGCCGTCCGTCGCGAGCAGCGCGACGTCCGCCGTGACGCCCGCCAGGAAGGCCAGCACGATGCCCTGCCGGGCCGGCCACATGCCGTTCAGCCGGAACCAGCCGGCGGCGGTGACGGCCTGCAGGACCGCCACCACGAGCGCGAGCCCCGGACGGCCGACGACGGCCCCGCCCGCGATCAGCAGGGCGAGAACGGCGGTCAGCGCGGCCGGCTGCATCCCGGGCGCGATGATCGGCGAACCGGTGCGCTGCCCGGCGGCGGGCGCCGCGGCCCGGCCACGGGCGGCACGCCTGCCACCGGCCCGCGGCTCCGCGGACGCCGGTTCCGGGACGGTCTGCGCGGGCTGGGACGGGAAGTCGTCGATGGCCGGCAGTACGGCGGTGTGGTCGCCCTCCGCCGCCGGGTCGTAGGGCGGGTACTGCCCGTACTGGTCGTACTGAGCCTGCGGGGCGCTGTTCTGGTCGTGCTGCTGGTCGCCGTACGGCTGCTGCGCGGGAGCGTCGTAGCCGGGCGTCGCGTAACCGTCGCCGTACTGCTGCCCCTGCGGCCGGCCCTGCTGCTGGCCCTGCTGCTGGCCCTGCTGCTGGCTCTGCCGGCCGTACTGATCGCCGGGGGCCTGGTTCTGCCACACCGGCTCGGCGGGCGGCATCGGCCCGGGGTGCGCCTGCGGCTGCCCGGCCGCGTACGGGTCGTACGGCTCGTACGCGTTCGGGTTCTGCTGATGGTTCTGATGCGGGTTCTGCTGCGGGTTCTCGTCCCAGTCGGAGGAGGTCATGTCACCCACCCGCGAACGGCGGAAGGACCTCGACGGTGCCGCCGTCGGCCAGGGCCACGCCCGCGTGGTCCCGCGTGCCGACGGGGTTGCCGTCGACCAGGAACGAGCACCTCAGGAGCACGCGCGCGAACTCCGGCTGCCGCGCGTGCCGTTCGCGCGCGGCGGTGAGCGCCTCGGCCAGCGTGGCGGCGCGGTACGGCTCCTCGGCCGTGCCGGCCGCTGCCTTGGCCGCGGCCCAGTAGCGGATCGTGCCGGCGCCTGGGGCGGGCGTCACCGGAATGTCGCTTGCCGCCATAGCGGCTCCTTGTCGTTGTCTTTGCGGTCTCACGGGTTCCCTGCGGCTCCTGCGAGGTACAGCCGCCGTCCATGATGACACCCGTCCGGGGGCCGGGATGTGAGCCCCGGCGCGAGCCGGTCAGACCGTGCCGAGCCAGGCCCCGACCCGGCGCAGCAGAGCGTCGTCGGCCGCGTTCTCCGCGTGGCCGAACCCGGGCTCGATCCACAGCTCGGCCGCGTCCCCTGCGGCGCCCGCCAGCGACCTGGGGTGGTCGAGCGGGAAGTACGCGTCCTGGTCGCCGTGCACGATCAGCAGCGGCGTCGGGGCGATCAGCGCCGCGGACTCGATCGGCGAGAGCGGGACCGGGTCCCACTCGCGCGGGTGGATCCGGGTCCCCAGTCCGAGGCGTGAGACGAGCCGGCCCGCGGGCCGGGTGACCACCCAGTGCAGCCGCCGCATCGGCGCCGTCCCCCGGTAGTACCAGCGGGCCGGTGCGCTCACCGAGACGACCGCGTCCGGGACGCCGCCCAGCCGTCCGGCGGCCGGTGCCTCCGTGCGCCCCGCGAGCGCCTCCGGCGACCGCGCCGCGTGCCGGAGCACGACGGAGCCGCCCATCGAGAAGCCGACCGTGACCACCCGCCGGTACCCCAGGCGTCGCGCCCACCCCACGGCCGCGTCGAGGTCGAGCACCTCCAGATCGCCGACGGTGGACCGGCCGCCGGAGCCACCGTGGCCCCGGAAGGAGAAGGTGATCACGCCCGCGAACTCGGCGAACACCTCCGCCGCCCGGCGGATCGCGGGCCGCTCCAGCGCCCCCGTGAAACCGTGCGCCACCACGATCGCGCAGCCCTCGTACGCCGGGTTCCCCGCGCCGGAAGTTCCGCCGTCCGACGGCCGGTGTTCGGCCTCGATTCGTACGCCGTCCTCCGTCAACAGAACCGCACGCCGACCACCCGAAGTGATCGATGAAACACACAAAGGCCCGTTCAGGGACTCACCGAGGCTCTCCATGTGGGCTATTCTCCTGGGGAAGAGGATCCGGGCAGCGTCGCCCCCGGGTCCTTTCGTGCTTTCTGAACCAGGTTTTCCGACCACATGTTGAGACACCGCTTTCTGAAACACCGCTTCACCAGGTACGTCCTCGCAGGGACCGAGGAGGGTTCGCAAATGGGCAAGCAAAGTGTGCAGCAGCAGTACCGGACGACCGATGGGAGCGACAAGTGAGCTCTCTCCTGCTCCTGACGAACGCGCTCCAGCCGTCCACCGAAGTACTTCCCGCGCTCGGACTGCTGCTCCACAGCGTCCGCGTGGCACCGGCCGAAGGACCGGCCCTGGTGGACACCCCCGGCGCCGACGTCATTCTGATCGACGGCCGCCGTGACCTGCCCCAGGTCCGCTCGCTGTGCCAGCTGCTCCGCTCCACCGGCCCCGGCTGTCCGCTGGTCCTGGTCGTCACCGAGGGCGGCCTCGCCGCCGTCACCGCCGACTGGGGCATCGACGACGTCCTGCTCGACACCGCGGGTCCCGCCGAGGTCGAGGCGCGGCTGCGGCTCGCGATGGGCCGCCAGCAGATCGGCGTCGACGACAGCCCGATGGAGATCCGCAACGGCGACCTGTCGGTCGACGAGGCGACGTACAGCGCGAAGCTCAAGGGCCGGGTGCTGGATCTGACCTTCAAGGAATTCGAGCTGATCAAATACCTCGCGCAGCACCCGGGCCGGGTCTTCACCCGCGCGCAGCTGCTGCAGGAGGTCTGGGGATACGACTACTTCGGCGGCACCCGGACGGTGGATGTCCACGTACGGCGACTGCGCGCGAAGCTCGGCCCTGAGCACGAGTCCCTGATCGGTACCGTCCGGAACGTCGGCTACCGCTTCGTCACCCCGGAAAAGGTCGAGCGGGCCGCCGAGGAAGCCGCGAAGGCCCAGGCCCAGGCCCAGGCGCAAGCCGAGGCCCAGGCTCAGGCCCGAGCGCGTGCGAGCGCCGACAGATCCGCGTAACGGACGGGGTGGACCCGCGTAGACTGCGGCCCGTGGCAAAGGTGACGCGTGACGATGTGGCCAGGCTGGCGGGTACGTCCACCGCCGTCGTCAGCTATGTCATCAACAACGGACCCCGGCCGGTCGCCCCGGCCACCCGCGAGCGGGTGCAGGCGGCCATCGCGCAGCTCGGTTATCGCCCGGACCGTGTGGCCCAGGC
Organism: Streptomyces sp. H39-C1; assembly: GCF_027158125.1. Classification (NCBI taxonomy): domain Bacteria; kingdom Bacillati; phylum Actinomycetota; class Actinomycetes; order Kitasatosporales; family Streptomycetaceae; genus Streptomyces; species Streptomyces sp. H39-C1. Next base: position 40,639 of record NZ_JAPVLS010000039.1, on the reverse strand, counting down.
GATGGCCAGCCGCCGCACGGACCTCATAGGCCTGATCGTCCCCGATGCCCGTCAGCCGTTCTTCGGCGAGATGGCGCACGCGGTCGAGCAGGCGGCGTCCGACCGCGGAAAAATGGTCCTCGTCGGCAACTCCGACTATCTGGACGACCGCGAGATCCACTACCTCCGCGCGTTCCTCGGCATGCGGGTCTCCGGGCTGATCCTGATCAGCCAGGGCCCGAGCGCGAACGCCGCCGCCGAGATAGAGGCGTGGGACGCCCGGATCGTCCTGTTGCACGAGCGGCCGGAGGCGATCGACGAGTACGCGGTCGTCACGGACGACATCGGCGGAGCGCAGCTCGCCACCCGCCACCTGCTGGAGCACGGCCACGAGTACGTGGCGTGCCTGGGTGGCACCGAGAAGACCCCGGTCCTGGGTGACCCCGTCACCGACCACGTCGAAGGCTGGCGGCGCGCGATGCGGGAGTCCGGCCGTTCCATCGAGGGCCGGCTCTTCCAGGCCCCCTACAACCGCTACGACGCCTACCAGGTCGCCCTCGGCCTGCTCGCGGGCCCGGACCGGCCGCCCGCCATCTTCTGCGCCACCGACGACCAGGCGATCGGCGTGCTGCGCGCTGCCCGCGAGCTGCGGATCGACGTACCGGGCGGGCTGGCCGTCGCCGGCTTCGACGACGTGAAGGAAGCGGCCCTCACCGACCCGCCGCTCACCACGGTCGCCTCGGACCGTGAGGCGATGGCCCGCGCCGCGGTGGACCTCGTCCTGGACGACTCGCTGCGCGTCAACGGCACCCGTCGCGACCGGCTGCGGCAGTTCCCGTCCCGGCTCGTCGTACGGGCCTCCTGCGGCTGCCAGTAAGGCCCCGCTAAAGGCCCGCCCCCCTTGGGGCCGCTGACCTTTATATCGGGCATACCTACTTCTGTCGGGCTTCTCAGCGGACGCTCAGGAAGCTCTCATGTTGCCGCCGCAAAGTCAGTGACATGACCGATCACACGCAGCGCAGCAACAGCGACTACGACCCGAACGCGGCCTATCCGCCCCCGCCGGCGTACGAGCCGGAGCAGCCCGTGACGACCCCCTCCGGGGTCACCGTGTGGCCCAGCGGACCGCACACCACCCACCAGACGCCCCCGGCGGGCAGCGGTTCCGACGGCATGTACCCGCCGCCGCCCCCCGGTGCACAGCCCTCACCCGGTCCCTCCCCCGTCCCCACCTCCCGGCGCAAGGTCCGCAAGCCGATCGCCCTGTTCGCCGCCGTGGCGATCGCTTCGGGCGTCGTCGGCGGCGGAACGGTGGCGCTGATCGGCAACACCACCTCGCACCCCACCGTCAGCACCGCGGCAGCCGCCGTCAACGCCAGCTCCAGCAAGACCGGCGTGGCCGGCGTCGCCTCCGCGGTCAGCCCGAGCATCGTCGAGATCGGCGCGACCTCGAACGCCGGCCGGTCCACCGGCGCCGGCGTGATCATCACCAGCAACGGCGAGATCATCACCAACAACCACGTCATCGCCGGCGCCACCAGCATCAAGGTCACCTACAGCGACGGCAGGACGGCCACCGCCAAGGTCGTCGGCACCGACGCCAAGAAGGACCTCGCCCTCATCAAGGTCGACAACGCCAGCGGCCTCACCGCCGCCAAGCTCGGCAACTCCGACGGCATCGCCGTCGGCGACCAGGTCGTGGCCATCGGTTCGCCCGAGGGCCTGACCGGCACCGTCACCAGCGGCATCGTCTCCGCGCTCAACCGCGACGTGACCGTCTCCACCGACGAGAGCCAGGGCCGGGGCCAGGGCCAGGGCGGCAGCGGCGGCTCCGACCAGTGGCCGTTCAGCTTCGGCGGCAACCAGTACAACGGCGACACCGGCAACTCCACGACCACCTACAAGGCCATCCAGACCGACGCGTCCCTCAACCCCGGCAACTCCGGCGGCGCGCTGATCAACATGAACGGCGAGATCATCGGCATCAACTCCGCGATGTACTCGGCCGCTTCGTCCGGCTCCTCGGGCAGCGGCGCCGGCAGTGTCGGCCTCGGCTTCTCCATCCCGATCAACACCGTGAAGGCCGACCTCGACTCACTGCGCAGCGGCGGCACCAACTGACCTGCGGTCCGCACCCGAGCTCCACCTCAGGGGAGGCAGTCCCATGACCACCAACGCCATCACCGTCAACGTCAACCGTGCCCGGCACGCCCTCGCCGCCGCCGTCTCCTGGGGAGCGGGCGGCCCCGCACCCGACGCCGCCGTCCGCACCGGCCCCGCCGACCTCGACCTGCTGCACGGAATGCCGGTCACACCGGCCGCCGCAGCCGCCCCGCAGCCGCCCCGCGCCGCCGAAGTCGCCACCCCGGCACCCGTCCGACGCGGCTCCGCACGCCACCGCCCCGCCGCCGTGCGAGGCTGATAACCGTCCCCACCCCCCTTCACCACCACGAGGTCGCGACCCCCATGAGCCCCGGCGAGAACGGCGAGGCCCCCGCCCGCATCCTGATCGTCGACGACGAGCCCGCCGTACGCGAGGCGCTGCAGCGCAGCCTCGCCTTCGAGGGCTACGACACCGCCATCGCCGCCGACGGCATGGCGGCCCTCGACCAGGTCGACGGCTACCGGCCGGACGCGATCATCCTGGACGTCCTGATGCCCCGCATGGACGGCCTCACCACCGCCCGCCGGCTCCGCGCCACGGGTGTGACCGTGCCCATCCTGATGCTCACCGCCCGCGACACCGTCGGCGACCGCGTCACCGGCCTCGACGCGGGCGCCGACGACTACCTCGTCAAGCCCTTCGAACTCGACGAACTCCTCGCCCGCCTCCGCGCCCTGCTGCGCCGCAGCTCCTACGCGGCCGCGGCGGCCGCAGCCGACGAGGACAACGCCCTCACCTTCGCCGACCTCCGCATGGACACCTCCACCCGCGAGGTCACCCGCGCCGGCCGCCCCGTCGAACTCACCCGCACCGAATACACCCTGCTGGAGATGTTCCTCGCCCACCCCCGCCAGGTCCTGACCCGCGAGCAGATCCTCAAGTCCGTCTGGGGCTTCGACTTCGAGCCCTCCTCCAACTCCCTCGACGTCTACGTCATGTACCTCCGCCGCAAGACCGAGATCGACGGCCTCCCCCGACTCGTCCACACCGTCCGCGGCGTCGGCTACGCGCTGCGGGCGCCGGACGGCAAGTCATGAAGCGGTTGCCACTCCGTTCGCGGTTGGCGATCCTCACGGCGGCCGCGGTGGCGGTGGCGGTGGCCGCGGTGGCACTCTCCTGCTGGCTGATCACGAAGCAGCAGCTCACCGAGCAGCTGGACCGGTCGCTGCGCCAGGCCGACGCGGTTCCTCAGATCTCGCGATCGATCAACCAGAACGGATGCTTGGCCACCCCGCCGGTGCAGGACGTCGGCCCGGGGCGATATCCGTTCATCAACACGAACAACACATCCGCCCAAGTGGTCCAGCCCAACGGCAAATCGTGCTGGGTCGAGGGCACCGCAGCCTTCCCCGTGACGAAGGTCGACCAGGCCATCGCCGCTGATCCCCTCAAGCCCGATGGCACTCCGCATGCCGTCACCCACAACGTGACGACCGCGGACGGTACCGAGCTGCGCGTCTACACCATGGGCACCAACCTGGCCCTCGGCCGACAGCCGCTCGCCCTGTCCGTGGCCCGCCCGCTGTCCGAGATCACCGACCCCCTGAACACCCTCGCCTGGGTCCTGCTCGCGGTCGCCGGCATCGGCGTCCTCGGGGCCGGCGCCGCCGGATTGCTGATCGCCCGGGCCGGGCTGAAGCCGGTCGACCGCCTCACCGAGACCGTCGAGCACATCGCACGGACCGAAGACCTCAGCGTCCGGATCCCCGTCGAAGGGGAGGACGAGATCGCACGGCTCTCAGAATCGTTCAACGCGATGACGGCCGCACTGGCATCGTCCCGCGACCGGCAGCAGCAGTTGATCGCGGACGCGGGGCACGAGCTCCGCACCCCGCTCACCTCCCTCCGCACCAACATCGAACTGCTGGAGCGCAGCGAGGCCGCCGGGCGGCCCATCCCCCCGGCGGACCGTAAGGCGCTGCTGGCGAGCGTGAAGGCGCAGATGACGGAGCTGGCGGCGCTGATCGGCGACCTTCAGGAGCTCTCCCGCCCTGACGGGGAGCCCACGCTCCAGGTGGTGGCCCTGCACGAGATCGCGGAAGCCGCGCTGGAACGGGCCAGGCTGCGAGGGCCCGATCTGGCGATCCGGGCCGAGCTGGCGCCCTGGTACGTCCGCGCGGAGCCGGTCGCTCTGGAACGCGCGGTGGTGAACCTGCTGGACAACGCGGTGAAGTTCAGCCCGCCGGCCGGCTCGGTCGAAGTACGGCTGGACCACGGCGTGCTGACGGTCCGCGACCACGGCCCCGGTATCCCCGAGGACGAACTCCCGCACGTCTTCGAGCGCTTCTGGCGCTCCCCGTCCGCCCGCAGCCTGCCCGGCAGCGGCCTGGGACTGTCCATCGTGGCCCGCACCGTCCAGCAGTCCGGCGGCGAGGTGAGCCTCCGCCCGGCCGGCGGCGGCGGCACCGTGGCCACCGTCCGCCTCCCGGGCGCCCCCATGGCCCCGCCCGGCCTGACATGAACCGGGACGACCACTGGCGTCGTCAGGCCTCCGCCACATCCCAGCTCCGATGCGCGGCAACATCGGGGAGCGCACGGGTGATCTCAGCGGCCAGCTCACGGCTGACCTCACGCAGCCGGGTCAGATCGAGATCGCCCGTGCCTCCCGACCCGTTGTCGCGGATCGCTTCGAGGACCGTGCGCTGAGCGTCCAGGGCGGCGGTGTGCAGCGAGCCCGCTTCCGGCAGCGGGTCACCGGCTCTGACGACGCGCGGCACGCTACCGGCGAGCACCCAGTCGAATTCGGAGAGCACCGTCTCCACCGTCTGCCCTGAGAGTTCGCCCTTGCCCGGGTCAGGTCTCATGGAGGCGGCGAGAGTTCCGGCGATGAGGGCCAGGGAGTGTCCGGCATAGAACTCCTGCCGGTCGGAGTCGTCCTCATCCAGCTCCGGTGCGACCTCCAGCTCCTCCAGCGCTTCCACGCAGTCGTCCTCGTCCGCCCGGCCACCGGCAGCCTCCCAGCACAGTTCGAGCAGTTCCTCGAACCTCTCCTGGAATTCGGCGTTCCCCAAACCCCTGTAGAGCGACGCCGCCTGCTCCGCGCAGGAGGCGCAGAAGGCCACGATCGATTGATCCGAGGCTTGCCTCATCGGCTCGATCACATCGATGTACCGGCTCACGTGCTTGTCAGTCCTCTCTGGACCAGAAGAGTGTGAAGGGGGAGTTCTGCGCGGCGTCCAGATCCAGGACGTGCCAATCCGTCGGACGATTCGTCATGCCATGCCCCCCGTGCATCGAAGTCCCGTTGCGCGCACGTCACTCTGCAGTCATATGACCTTACTGACCCATGCGCGAACCCTGCGACCCCGAGCAGCAGAAGGCCCGGGTCGCGGAAGGATGTCCTTCCGCGACCCGGGCCCCTGTCGCGGCTAAGCCCGCGTCTCCCAACTCCACGTTGGGCGGTGCTACTTGACGACCGTGATCCGGTCAGCCGCCGGAGGCACAAGCGGCGCCGCAGCCGACGAGTTCGCCGTCAGGTAAGCATTGAGCGCGGCGAGGTCGTCCCCCCCGACGAGCGGGTTCTTCCCAGCGCCAAGAGCAGCGAACCCGTCCCCGCCACCCGCCAGGAACGAGTTCATGGCGACGCGGTAGACACCGGCCGGATCGATCGGAACCCCACCGAGCTTCACGGTGTCCGCGACGACGCGGTCCGCGCCCGTCTTCGTCAGGTCGAGCGTGTACGTCAGCCCCGACGAAACCTGCAGGATCTTCGGCGAAGCCTGGTTCGCCCCGCTGACCTGCTGCTGCAGAGCGGTGATGACCTGAGCGCCGGTGAGATCCGCGAGGTTCACCGTGTTGCTGAACGGCTGGACGGCGAAGCCCTCCCCGTACGTGACGACGCCGGGGCCCTCGGTACCCGAGGGCGCGTAGACGAGGTCGGTGCGGATGCCACCGGGGTTCATGAGCGCGATCGATGTCTTGGGGTCGCGGGTCTTGCCGTAGGCGAACTGCGCGTCGGCGATGACGTCGCCGAGCGGCGACTCGTTGCCGTCGGCGTCGTTCGCCTTGACGTCCGCGCTGATGTAGCCGACCGTGCGGTTCGCGACCGGGGCGGCCAGCGCGCGCCAGTGGTCGACGAGCTTGGTGAGGTCCGCGGCCTTCGGCTGGACGCGGTCCACGACGTGGTTGGAGCCCTTGACCGACGTGCGGACGATGTCCTGGGTCCTGCGGTCGTACTTCATGTCCAGCTCGGTGAAGAGCCGGCCGAACGAGGACGCGCTCGTCACCAGCCGCGGGTTGCCGGCCGGGTCGGGGATGGTGCAGACGTAGGCGTTGTGGGTGTGGCCGGTGACGAGGGCGTCCACGTCGGCCGAGGTCGTCTTGGCGATGTCGACGATGGGCCCGGACAGCCCGGAACCGGCGCCGCCCGCATCGCAGTTGTAGTTGTACGCGGGCGACGCGGGGAAGCCGCCCTCGTGGATGAGCGCGACGACGGCGTTGACGCCCTTGCGCTTCAGTTCCTTCGTGTACTTGTTGATCGTCTCGGCCTCGTCGAGGAACTTGAGGCCCTTGACGCCGTCGGCGGAGACGATGTTCGGGGTGCCCTTGAGCGTGACGCCGATGAACCCGACGCGCACGCCGTTCACGTTCTGGATCGAGTAGGGCGCGAGCAGCGGCTTGCCGGTCTTCTCGTTGACGACGTTCGCCGAGAGGATCGGGTAGTCCGCTCCCTTGAACTTCCGGCCCTTCTCGTAGCAGCCGTCGGTCGGGTGGCAGCCGCCGCTCTGCAGGCGCAGCAGCTCGGTCCTGCCCTCGTCGAACTCGTGGTTGCCGACGCTGGTGACGTCCAGGCCGAGCTTGTTCATCGCCTCGACGGTCGGCTCGTCGTGGAAGAGCCCCGAGATCAGCGGGCTGGCCCCGACGATGTCACCGGCGGCGACGGTGATCGAGCGGTCGTGGCCCTTGCGGGCGGTGCGCAGGCTCGACGCCAGGTACTCGACGCCACCCGCGTCGACGGTCTTCGTGGTGCCGTCGGCCTGGAGTTCGGTGACCCGGCCGGACGAACCGGCGGGCGGCTCCAGGTTGCCGTGGAAGTCGTTCAGCGCGAGCAGCTGGAGGTCGACGGTGCGGCTGTCGTGGCCGCCGCCACCGTGGCCGTTGCCGCCGTGACCGCCACCGTAGCCACCGTGGCCGCTGTGCGCGGGCGCGGCGGCGGCGAGCGCGCCGATGGCCGCGAGCCCCGCGGCCGCGGCGGTCAATCTACGTGCCAGAGACATGGGTTCCCTCTGAGTCCTCAAGGTAAAGAGCCGTCCAGGTGTGGCCGATTCGGGGAGCCTAGGGTCAACGCGCGTAGCGCGACAGGCGTTCGAGGGTTAAAAGCTGATTTCGACTCGCGGAACTCCGCGGAGCTCCAGCGGCCGGCCGACCGTCCCGCCGACGCACCGTCCCAGAATGCGAAACACCCTGTCTCACCATGCAGTACGGCGGCATAGTTGTGTCCACCACCGACCGAGGAGGCGCACCCAGCGATGCAGACGCCCAACTCCCCTCAGCCACCGGCCCGGACGCTCCCGCCGACGTCCCCGCTGACGCCCCCGCAGGCGAAGCGCTGGCTGATGCTCGCCCTGGGAACCGCCGCGCAGACCTCGGCCTGCGCGTTCGTCTACGCGATCCCGTCCCTCGCCGACGAGCTGCGCTCCGCGGAGCACCTCACCCTCACGCAGGTCGGCCTGCTGGCCGCCTGCCCGACGGCGGGGCTGGTGCTGGCCCTGATCGCCTGGGGCGCCGCCGCCGACCGCTGGGGCGAGCGCATCGTCATCTCCTCGGGGCTGGGGCTGGCGGCCGTGCTGCTCGGGGTGGCCACGACGATCGGCTCGATGACCGCGTTCGGCCTGGTCCTCGCCTTGGCGGGCGCGGCCTCGGCCTCCGTCTACTCGGCGAGCGGCCGGCTGGTGATGGGCTGGTTCGGCGCCGGGGAGCGCGGGCTGGCCATGGGCATCCGGCAGACCTCCACCCCGCTCGGGATGGCCATGGCGGCGCTGACGATGCCGCCGATCGCCGCCGCGTACGGGGTGCGGGGCGCGATCGCGTTCCTCGCCGCGCTCTGCGGGGTGATCGCGGTCCTGATCGCCGCGTTCGCCGCCGACCCGGCCCGCGCCGCGAGGAGCGCGGGGACGGCCGTCCGTACCGCCAATCCGTACCGCGGTTCGAAGGTGCTGTGGCGCATCCACGGCTCCGGCGCACTGCTGGTCGTCCCGCAGTTCACGGCGGGTGCCTTCGCGCTGGTGCTGCTGGTCGACGCACGCGGCTGGTCGCCGGTCGCGGCCGGGCAGCTGGTGGCGCTGGGCCAGGGGCTGGGCGCGGTCTCGCGGATCGTCGTGGGCCGCTGGTCGGACCGGGTGGGCAGCCGGATGCGGCCGATGCGGCAGCTCGCCCTGATCACCGCCGCGGTCATCGGGGCCACCGCGCTGACCGCGGCCTTCCCGTCCCCCCTCACCGACGTCGCCCTGGTCCTGGCCATCGGCATCACGGCCAGCACCAACGGGCTGTCCTTCACCGCCACCGCCGAGGGCGCCGGGCCCGCCTGGTCCGGACGCGCGCTGGGCATCCACAACACCGGCCAGAACCTGACGGCCGCCCTGGTCCCGCCCGTCATCGGCGCCCTGATCACCGGCGCCGGCTACTGGCCCGGCTTCGCCGTCGCCGGAGCCGCGGCCTGCCTCGCGGCCGTCCTCGTTCCCTCCCGTGATCCGGTGGCCGGCGGAGCGGACCTGTCCACGGCGCATACCACCGCGTTCGCAGGTGCCGGGGACACCTCCCAGCGGTAACGGGGGAGCCTCGCAAGCCTTCCCCGCCTTCGGCGGGGGCGCCCGTCCACCAGGCGATGCCTGGGCCCCACTATCCGCCGGACAGGCTCTACGCTCGGGTTCATGACCGACGCCGCGCAGCCCAGCACGCCCACCCGCCGGATCGAGACCGTGGACGCGCTCGCGCCCGACACCGCGCGGGACGTCCTCGCGCTCCTCGGCGAGGCGGCGGCGGCCGACGGGCAGTGGGCGGTCTCCGAGCAGGGCCGGCTCAATCTGCGCGGCGGGGCGCGCCCCGGGGTGCGGCACCTGCTGCTGTACGTGGGCGACGAGCTGGCCGGCTACGGGCAGCTCGAGGACACCGACCCGGTCGAGCCGCCCGCCGCCGAGTTCCTCATCAGCGCCGCCCGCCGCGCGCACGGCCACGGCCACGCGCTCGGCCGGGCGCTGCTCGACGCCAGCGGCAAGCGGCTGCGGGTGTGGGCGCACGGCGGCCACCCGGCCGCCCGGCACCTGGCCGTACAGCTCGGGCTGAGCCTGTTCCGGGAGCTGCGGCAGCTGCGCCGCCCGCTCGACGGCGGCCCCGCGCTGCCGGAGCCGGTGATCCCGGCGGGCATCACCGTACGGACCTTCGTCCCCGGGCAGGACGACGCCGCCTGGCTGGCGGTGAACGCGGCCGCGTTCGCCCACCACCCCGAGCAGGGCTCGCTCACCCAGCGTGACCTGGACGACCGCGAGGCCGAGCGGTGGTTCGACCCGGCGGGCTTCTTCCTCGCCGTCCGCGGGGACGACGTCGTCGGCTTCCACTGGACGAAGGTGCACCGCGCGGACCGGCTCGGCGAGGTCTACGTCGTCGGTGTCCACCCGGACGAGCAGGGCAGCGGCCTGGGCAAGGCGCTCACCGCGATCGGCCTGCGGCACCTCGCGGACCAGGAGAAGCTGCCCACCGCGATGCTCTACGTGGACGCGGACAACATCCCGGCCGTCACCGTCTACGAGCGGCTGGGCTTCACGACCCACGAGACCGACCTGATGTACCGCACGGAGAGCTGATCGCGAAGGACCGTACGCCGTCCCCGATGTACCTCACCGCGGGGGACGCGGCCCGCCCGACACCGGACCGGAATCGTTCCGAGCCGGTACTGAGACTTTGTGCACCACGGAGTCGCCCCCCGCTGTCCGGCCCGTCATGTTCTCGTTACCGCTGATTCAGACTGGCTTGCGAGCATCACGGAATGCAGCCCGCTGCCCCTCCCCCCAACCCGCAGCACCCCCCACCGCCCGACCTGCCGCTTTCCCGTTCGGCACGGGACAATGAACGGACGGCCCCAGGGCGCTCCCCGAGGGCTCCCGGCAAGCCGTACGACGTGTTCGACGTGCCGGAACCGGAGGAGGGCTCGTACTCCATGGCCTCGATGAATCAAGCCGGTGTCCCCGGTCAGCCCAAGGGGACAGGCACGGTCAGCACCGCTTTCCGACCCCAGTTCGTCCCCGACGTGGAGGCCGCTGTCGGCCCCGCCTCCGAGGGCGAAGCCGACGGTGATCTCCCCCAGGGCCGCTTCCTGGACCGCGAGCGCAGCTGGCTCGCGTTCAACGAACGCGTGCTGGAACTCGCCGAGGATCCGGCCACGCCGCTCCTCGAACGGGCTAACTTCCTCGCGATCTTCGCGAGCAATCTCGACGAGTTCTTCATGGTCCGGGTCGCCGGCCTCAAGCGCCGCATGGCGACCGGTGTCGCCACCCGTTCGGCCTCCGGCCTGCAGCCCCGCGACGTACTGGACCTGATCCTCACCCGGTCCCGCGAGCTCATGGCCCGGCACGCCGCCTGCTTCCAGAACGACATCGCACCGCAGCTGGCCGACGAGGGCATACACGTCATCCGCTGGGCGGAGCTGACGGAGAAGGAGCAGGCCCGCCTGTTCACCCTCTTCCGGCAGCAGATCTTCCCCGTGCTGACCCCGCTGGCCGTCGACCCGGCGCACCCGTTCCCGTACATCTCCGGCCTGTCCCTGAACCTGGCCGTCGTCGTACGGAACCCGGTCTCCGGGCACGAGCACTTCGCCCGGGTGAAGGTGCCGCCGATCCTCTCCCGCTTCCTCGAGGCGAGCCCGCAGCGCTACGTCCCGCTGGAGGACGTCATCGCCGCGCACCTGGAGGAGCTCTTCCCCGGTATGGAGGTCCTGGACCACCACATGTTCCGGGTCACCCGCAACGAGGACCTGGAGGTGGAGGAGGACGACACCGAGAACCTGCTCCAGGCGCTGGAGCGGGAGCTGATGCGGCGCCGCTTCGGGCCGCCGGTGCGCCTCGAAGTGGAAGAATCGATTGCTCCGCGGGTGCTCGACCTGCTCGTGCACGAGCTGAAGATGAAGCACACCGAGGTCTATCCGCTGCCCGGCCCGCTCGACCTGACCGGGCTGTTCGCGATAGCGGGCCTGGACCGGCCGGAGCTGAAGTACCCCAAGTACATCGCCGGCACCCACCGCGACCTGGCCGAGGTCGAATCGGCGTCGGCGCCCGACATCTTCGCGGCGCTGCGCGAACGCGATGTGCTGCTGCACCACCCGTACGACTCCTTCTCGACCTCCGTCCAGACCTTCCTGGACCAGGCGGCGGCCGACCCGGACGTACTGGCGATCAAGCAGACGCTGTACCGCACCTCCGGCGACTCCCCGATCGTGGACGCGCTCATCGACGCTGCCGAGGCGGGCAAGCAGGTCCTCGTCCTCGTCGAGATCAAGGCCCGCTTCGACGAACAGGCCAACATCAAGTGGGCCCGCAAGCTGGAGGAGGCGGGCTGCCACGTCGTCTACGGCCTGGTGGGGCTGAAGACGCACTGCAAGCTGTCGCTCGTGGTCCGCCAGGAGGGCGACACGCTGCGCCGCTACAGCCACATCGGCACCGGCAACTACCACCCCAAGACCGCACGGCTCTACGAGGACCTGGGGCTGCTCACCGCCGACCCGCAGGTCGGCGCGGACCTCTCGCACCTGTTCAACCGGCTGTCGGGCTACTCGCGCCGCGAGGTCTACAACCGGCTGCTCGTCGCGCCCCGCAACCTCCGCGACGGTCTGGTCTCCCGGATCATGGAGGAGATCACCCACCACCGGGCCGGCCGCCCGGCGTACATCCGGATGAAGCTCAACTCCATCGTCGACGAAGGAATCATCGACGCCCTCTACCGCGCCTCGCAGGCCGGTGTGCCCGTCGACATATGGGTACGCGGTATCTGCGCGGTCCGGCCGGGTGTCGCCGGGCTCTCGGAGAACATCCGGGTCCGCAGCACCCTGGGCCGGTTCCTCGAACACTCCAGGGTGTTCATCTTCGGCAACGGTGGCGAACCCGAAGTCTGGTTCGGCAGCGCCGACATGATGCACCGTAACCTCGACCGCCGCATCGAGGCGCTGGTCAGGGTCGCCGACCCGGCCCACCGCGCCACCCTCAACCGCCTGCTGGAGACCGGGACCGCGGACGACACCGCGTCCTGGCACCTCGCGGCGGACGGGAACTGGACCCGGCACAGCACCGGCCCCGACGGGCAGCCGCTGCGCAATGTCCAGGAGATGCTCATCGACGCCCGGAGGCGCCGGCGTGGCCCAGCGACACCGTGACACCGCGTACGCCCAGGCCGGCCAGCCGGCAATCGTCCTCGACGGGAAACCGGCCGGCGGGGCCGCCCTCGGCGCGCTGAGCGCCGGGGAGGTGGTCTCCGGCTACCTCCATGAGCAGGCGTCCACGTTCCTGCGCGCGCTCAGCCAGAGTGCCCAGGCCGACGACGAAGGTGCCGCCGCCAGCCTGCTGCTGCGCCGGTCCGCCCGCCGGATCGCCGCGACCCTGCACACGTACGGCACGCTCACCGACCCCGGCTGGGCCGATCCGCTGCGCACCGAGCTCGGCTGGGTCTCGACGTCCCTGGCCCACGAGCACCAGTACGCCGCCCGGCTCGCGCGGCTGCTGTCCGCCCTGCACCGGCTGGCCTCGGAGCCCGACCGGCCGGCCCTCGACACCGGCGACCCCGGCAACCCCGGCAACCCCGACGACCCCGCCCTGCCCGAGGAGCCCGCCCTCGGCTCGCAGGGGCCGCTGGCCATCGGGGCGGCCCGCGCGGGCGCGCTGCTGGAACGGCAGCTGACGCTGGCGCGCACCCGGGCGCACTCCGCCGCACTGCAGGCGCTGGGCTCGTCGCGGTTCCACGCGGTGGCCGACGCCGTCGCCGTACTGGCCTCCGAGGTGCCGCTGTCCGCGGCGGCGGACGCACCCGCCACCGTGCGGCTGCCCCCGCTCGCGGGGCTGGCGCACCAGCGGCTCGCCGAGGCGGCGGCCGCGCTGCCGCTGGCGCGGGCCGGGCACCCGTACAACGCCGACGCCGTGCGCGCCGCGCTCGGCCCGGAGCTGTCCAGCGACCTGCAGGACGCACCGTGGCACCAGGCCCGCACCCTGCTGCGGCTCAGCCGCTACGCCGCCGAGGTCTGCCCGCCGGACGAACCCGGCGCCCGCGGCTCCGACGGCTCCGACGGCGGTCAGGGCCCGGACGATCAGGACGCCGGCGCCGGTACCCGTGCCGGTGAGAGCCTGCACGACCGGCTCAAGGACGCGGCCCGGCTGCTGGAGGGGCACCGGGAGGCCGCCGAGTCCGCCAATGCCGTGGCGACCGCCGCCCGCACCCCGCGGATCGCCCCGGCGACCGCGTACGCGCTGGGCGTGCTCCACGCCGACCAGCGGCAGGAGGTCGAGGCGGCCCGCTTCGCCTTCGCCCGGCTCTGGCAGCGCACCTCCGTACCGTCCGCCACCACCGTCCCAGCTGTCCCCGTTACCCCCGCCGTCCCCGGTTCGAGGTGAGCCACGATGCTGCGTTCCCCGGGGGAACAACCCCCCGTCCTGGCCGCGGGCGCGGTCCTCTGGCGCCGTTCGCCCCATGACGACGGCGTGGAGATCGCGCTGATCCACCGCCCCAAGTACGACGACTGGTCGCACCCGAAGGGCAAGCTCAAACGCGGTGAGGACCCGGTGGCCGCCGCGCTGCGGGAGATCCGCGAGGAGACCGGCATGGAGTGCGTGCTCGGCGCGCCGTTGCCGACCGCCCGCTATCTCGCCGACGGACGCCCCAAGGAGGTCCGCTACTGGGCCGCCGAGGCCGTCAGCGGCACCTTCGCCGTCAACGACGAGGTCGACCGGCTGGTCTGGCTCCCCCCGGCGGCGGCGCGCAACCGCCTCACGCACGAGCGCGACCGCCCGCTCGTCGACGCCATGCTGCGGACCGTACGGCCCGGCGCCGCCCGGCGGCGCTAGGGCGCGTGCCAGGCGTCGTGGGCCAGGCGGGACTTTCGCAACACGCCCTGGCCGACCCGGCAGCCCGACCCACCCTGACCAGGGCTTTCCCGGACCGGCACCACGCGTCCCAGGACTCCCACGCGCCCCTCGGAGCGCCGTCGGCGACAGGCCGCCCCGCACTGATAGACGAGGTTCACCTTGCGTTCACCCTCTCCCGTTGGTCGATTCACTTCCTCTGCATAATTTCGGCCTTACCGGTGAGCATCACGCTGTGCCGGGTGGATGCAGACCTCCATACCTCTGCTTCGCCGTCCACCGGCGGGCTCCTGGAAGGAACACAGAAGGTGAAGCTTTCCCGTAACAGCGGACTGCGCGCCCTGACCGTCGGCGCGGTCGCGGTTTCCAGCGCGTTGGTCCTGACCGCCTGTGGTTCCGACAACAACGCTTCGCCTGGCGACACCAAGACCTCGGGTGCCGCGAAGAGCTCCATCGCGTGCGCCAAGGGCGGTCAGCTGCTCGCCTCCGGCTCCAGCGCGCAGAAGAACGCGATGGACGTGTGGGTCAAGAACTACATGGCGGCCTGCCCCGGCACGAACATCAACTACAAGAGCTCGTCCTCGGGCGAGGGTGTCACCCAGTTCAACCAGGGTGCCGTCAGCATCGCGGGTTCCGACTCCCCGCTGAAGCCCGAGGAGATCACCGCCTCGAAGACCATCTGCAAGGGCGGCCAGGGCATCGACCTCCCGATGGTCGGCGGCCCGATCGCGATCGGCTACCACCTGCCGGGCGTCGACAACCTGGTCCTGGACGCGCCGACCCTCGCGAAGATCTTCAACTCGACGATCACCAAGTGGGACGACGAGGCGATCAAGAAGCTCAACCCGACCGCCAAGCTCCCCAGCAGCAACATCCAGGCGTTCCACCGCTCGACGGACTCGGGCACCACGGACAACCTGACCAAGTACTTCAACGCGACGGCCAAGGCCGAGTGGCCCTACGAGCACGCGAAGGCCTGGAAGGGCAAGGGCGGCCAGTCCGCCCCCGGCTCCGCCGACATCGCCTCGAACGTGAAGCAGGCCGAGGGCACCATCGGCTACTTCGAGCTGTCGTTCGCCACCGCGAACAACCTGCAGACGGTCAAGCTCGCCACCGGCGCCGCTGCCCCCGTCGCGGCCAGCTCGGAGAACGCCTCCAAGGCCATCGCCGAGGCCAAGGTCACCGGCACCGGCACCGACCTGTCGCTGAAGCTCGCCTACGACACGAAGGCCGAGGGCGCCTACCCGCTGGCCCTCGTCACCTACGAGATCGCCTGCGACAAGGGCAACAAGGCCGACACGCTCGAGCTCGCGAAGTCCTTCCTCACCTACATCGCGAGCGAGGACGGCCAGAAGGGCCTCTCCTCCATCGGCTACGCCCCGCTGCCGACGGAGATCGCCACCAAGGTCCGCGCCCAGATCGCGACCCTCTCCTAGTACGCGCGGCCGGCCCCGTCCCCCACGGGGCCGGCCGCACATCCGGTGCACCGCCGCCGGGGGAGCCATCCCCCACCCAGACCGGAGAACCTCATGGACATAACACCGACGGACAGCGCACTGCCTCCCCCCTCCCGGGGTTCTGTCACCCGCATCGGGGACCGCGTGTTCAGCGGTCTCGCCCGCGGGTCCGGCATCTTCCTCCTGGTCGTCATGGCCTCGATCGCGGTCTTCCTCACGATCCGCGCGACGCACGCCATCTCCCAGGACCACGCGAACTTCTTCACCAGCTTCGAATGGGACGCCAACGCGACCCCGCCGGTCTTCGGCATCGGCGTCCTGATCTACGGCACGATCGTCAGCTCCGTGATCGCGATGGCCCTCGCGGTCCCGATCGCGGTCGGCATCGCGCTGTTCATCTCGCACTACGCGCCGCGCCGGCTGGCCACCCCGCTCGCCTACGTCGTCGACCTGCTCGCCGCGATCCCGAGCATCATCTACGGCCTGTGGGGCGCGATCTACCTCGTGCCGCACCTGAAGGGCCTGAACCTCTGGCTCGACGAGTACCTCGGCTGGACCGGAGTCTTCGACAAGACCGACCCCGAGGGCGCGGCCCGTTCGCTCTTCACCGTCGGCATCCTGCTGGCGATCATGATCCTGCCGATCATCACCAACGTCAGCCGTGAAGTCTTCCGGCAGGTGCCGAAGATGCACGAGGAAGCGGCGCTCGCGCTCGGCGCGACCCGCTGGGAAGTCATCCGGATGTCGGTGCTGCCGTTCGCCCGCTCCGGAATCATCAGCGCCTCGATGCTCGGCCTCGGCCGCGCACTGGGCGAGACGATGGCCGTGGCCACGGTCCTGTCGGCCTCCCCGGTGCTGTCCGCGAAGCTCCTCGACCCGGTCGGCGGGACCTTCGCGCAGAACATCGCCGCCAAGTTCGGCGAGGCGTCACCGTTCGGACGTGACGCGCTGATCGCCTCCGGCCTCGTCCTGTTCGTCATCACGCTGCTGGTGAACGGCGCGGCCCGCCTGATCATCGCCCGCCGCAAGGAGTACTCGGGGGCCAACGCATGAGCCACACCATCGCCGACAAGGCGCCCGCCGCGGTCCCGGCGACCCGCCGGCTGTCGCAGCGCCGGATGCCCCGCTGGGCACCGGCCGCCATCGCCGCCGCCGCGATCCTGCTCGGTATCGGCATCGGCCTCGCGGCCGGGCTGGAGAGCCGGATCCAGTGGGGCATGATCGCGCTGCTGCTCTTCGTGGCCGGCACCTACGCGGTGACCACGGCCGTCGAGGGCCGCCGGCAGGCCAAGGACCGCGTCGTCACCAGCATCGTCTGGGCCTGCTTCATCGTGGCCATCGTGCCGCTGTACTCGCTGATCGCGACGACGATCTCCAAGGGCCTCAAGGTCCTGAACGGCGACTTCCTGAGCCACTCGATGGGCGGGGTCATCACGATCCAGCCCGGCGGCGGCATCTACCACGCGATCATCGGTACCATCGAGCAGGTCGGCATCGCGACGCTGATCGCCACCCCGATCGGTCTGCTGACGGCGGTCTACCTGGTCGAGTACGGCAAGGGCAAGCTCGCCAAGGCCGTCACGTTCTTCGTGGACGTCATGACCGGCATCCCGTCGATCGTCGCCGGTCTGTTCATCCTGACCGTGTGGGTCCTGATGCTCGGCAACGGCCCGTCCGGCTTCGCCGGCTCGATGGCCCTGACGATCCTGATGCTGCCGGTCGTGGTCCGCTCGACCGAGGAGATGCTCAAGCTCGTTCCGAACGAGCTGCGCGAGGCGTCCCTCGCGCTGGGCGTCCCGAAGTGGCGCACCATCCTCAAGGTGGTCCTGCCCACGGCCATCGGCGGCATCACGACCGGCGTCATGCTGGCCGTCGCCCGCATCACCGGCGAGACCGCGCCGATCATGCTGCTGGTCTTCGGCAGCCAGATCATCAACAACAACCCCTTCGAGGGTGGTCAGTCCTCCCTGTCGTACTACGTGTTCGAGCAGTTCCAGAACGGCAACGACGCGTCGTACGACCGAGCCTGGGCCGCGGCCCTGGTGCTGATCGCCTTCGTCATGATCCTGAACGTGGTGGCTCGCGGCATCGCCCGCTGGAAGGCCCCCAAGACCGGTCGCTGACGCGACCAACCCAGCGACCTCTGATGGAGACCCCACCATGGCGAAGCGCATCGACGTAAGCGGCCTCTCCGCTTACTACAGCAACCACAAAGCGATCGACGACATCTCGATGACCGTCGAGCCCCGTTCCGTGACGGCCTTCATCGGCCCGTCCGGCTGCGGCAAGTCCACCTTCCTGCGGACCTTGAACCGGATGCACGAGGTCACCCCCGGTGGCCGCGTCGAGGGCAAGGTCATGCTGGACGACGAGAACCTCTACGCGTCGGGCGTCGACCCGGTCGCGGTCCGCCGGACCGTCGGCATGGTCTTCCAGCGCCCGAACCCGTTCCCCACCATGTCGATCTTCGACAACGTGGCGGCCGGCCTCAAGCTCAACGGCATGCGCCGCAAGAGCGAGCTGGAGAACGTCGTCGAGAAGTCCCTCAAGGGCGCCAACCTCTGGAACGAGGTCAAGGACCGGCTCAACAAGCCCGGCTCCGGCCTCTCCGGCGGCCAGCAGCAGCGACTCTGCATCGCCCGCGCCATCGCGGTCGAACCGCAGGTCCTGCTGATGGACGAGCCCTGCTCGGCGCTCGACCCGATCTCCACCCTCGCGATCGAGGACCTGATCGGCGAGCTGAAGGCCCGCTTCACGATCGTGATCGTGACGCACAACATGCAGCAGGCGGCGCGCGTCTCCGACCGCACGGCCTTCTTCAACCTGTCGGCCATCGGCCAGCCCGGCAAGCTCATCGAGCTGGACGACACCGAGCGGATCTTCTCCAACCCGTCGGTCCAGGCCACGGAGGACTACATCTCCGGCCGCTTCGGCTAGGCCGGTACCTGAGCCGTCCTGCGGTGCTGCATGGCGGTGCCACCGCAAGGCGAAGGGCCCGCCCCCGTGAGGGGGGCGGGCCCATTCCTTTTGCCGTTCCGGGTTGTGCAGGTCAGAAGACCCGTACTCAGAAGACCAGTGCTCAGAAGATCAGTGCGACGATCCAGTAGCTGACCGCGGCGACGACGGCCGCGGCCGGCATCGTGATGAACCAGCCGGCCACGATGTTCTTGGCGACACCCCAGCGCACGGCCTTGACCCGCTTCGTCGCGCCGACACCCATGATCGCCGAGGTGATCACATGCGTCGTCGAGACCGGGGCCTGGAAGACGTACGACGTCGTGTAGAGGATCGAGGCGGCGGTCGTCTCGGCCGCGAAGCCCTGCGGCGGGTCCAGTTCGATGATGCGGCGCCCCAGCGTCCGCATGATCCGCCAGCCGCCGGCGTAGGTGCCGAGCGAGAGCATCGCCGCGCACGCGAACTTCACCCAGGTCGGGATCGAGTCGCCGTTCTGCACATCAGCGATGGTCAGGGCCATCACCACGACGCCCATCGTCTTCTGCGCGTCCTGCAGACCGTGGCCGAGCGCCATCGCCGCCGCCGAGACCGTCTGCGCGATCCGGAAACCGCGCTTGGCCTTGTGCGGGTTGGACTTACGGAACATCCACAGGATGGCGAGCATCACCAGATAGCCGACCACCAGGCCGACCACCGGCGACAGGAACATCGGGATGACGACCTTCTCGACCACACCCGACCAGATGACGGTGATGCCGCCCGCGAGGGCCGCGCCGACCATCCCGCCGAACAGCGCGTGGCTGGAACTCGACGGTAGTCCGAAGTACCAGGTGACCAGGTTCCATACGATCGCGCCCACCAGGGCCGCGAACAGGACGGCCATCCCGGACCGCCCCTGCGGCGTCTCGATGAGCCCCTTGCTGACCGTCTTGGCCACGCCGCTGCCGAGGAAGGCACCGGCCAGGTTCATGACGGCGGCCATGGCGAGCGCCGCCTTCGGCGTCAGCGCGCGCGTCGACACCGACGTGGCGATGGCGTTCGCCGAGTCGTGGAACCCGTTCGTGTACGTGAATCCGAGCGCGACGCCAATGGTCACGATCAGTGCAAAGGTGTCCACAGAAGGTCAGGACTCCTTGACCGCGATGGTCTCCACGGTGTTCGCGACATGCTCGAACGCGTCCGCGGCCTCTTCCAGTACGTCCACGATCTGCTTGAGCTTCAGCACGTCCATGGCGTCGTACTTGCCGTTGAACAGGTGTGCGAGCAGCTTGCGGTGGACCTGGTCCGCCTGGTTCTCCAGGCGGTTGATCTCGATCCAGTACTCGGTGAGGTTGGACATCGTCCGCAGGTTCGGCATCGCCTCGGCGGTCAGCACCGCTGCCCGCGCCAGCACCTCGATCTGCTGCTCGACACCCTTCGGCAGCTCGTCCACCTGGTAGAGAACGACGAGGTCGACGGCCTCTTCCATGTAATCCATGATGTCGTCGAGACACGACGCGAGGTTGTAGATGTCCTCACGGTCGAACGGGGTGATGAAGGAGGAGTTCAGCTGGTGGAAGATCGCGTGGGTCGCGTCGTCCCCCGCGTGCTCCGCCGCCCGCATCCGTTCGGCGATCTCGATACGCGTGGCCGAATCGGCCCCGAGCAGTTCCATGAGGAGCTTCGAACCTGTGACGATGTTGTCCGCGGATGCGGCGAACATGTCATAGAAGCTCGTCTCCCTGGGGGTCAGACGAAAGCGCACGTGAGGTCCTCGGGGTGCATCGGATTCGGTCTCGTCAGGTCTCGTTGATGCTAGGCGCATCATCCGGCCACGGCTAACCGGCGTCACCCAGTGTCGCCCATCGGACAGACTGCCCCTCACCGGGGCCACTCCCCCAGCTAACGCTGGGAGGTGCCCCCATAAGGCACCGATCGGTAAGATATACCCACCAGGGGTATTTTCGGGCAGGGAGAACGGGATGACGACCACCGAGACCGACCAGGCCGACGAGACCGCGGAGGCCGCGCCGAGCGCTTCGGCACCGCACAGCCCGCCCGGCCCGCACGGCTACAGCGACCACAAGGACGCCCACCTCAAGCGGCTCCGCCGGATCGAGGGTCAGATCCGCGGGCTCCAGCGCATGGTGGAGGAGGACGTCTACTGCATCGATGTCCTCACACAGGTTTCGGCCAGTACCAAGGGCCTGCAGTCGTTCGCCCTCCAGCTGCTGGAGGAGCACCTGCGGCACTGTGTCGCCGCGGCCGCCGCCGAGGGCGGGCCGCAGATCGACGACAAGGTCGCCGAAGCGACCGCGGCCATAGCCCGGCTGCTGCGCACCTGAGCCCCGGCCGGCAGCCGGGCCCGTAGCGTTCCCACGGACCCGGCCGGCGACCGAGACGAATATCTCCACGGTGGTCCGGTGCTGCGGTCATGCGGTACTGAGCTTGTTCAGTGCTGCGGTTCTTCGGTGATGCGGTCGTTCGGTGGTTCAGTTCGGGCGCCGGGCCGCCTGTGCGGGGATCCGCACCGACTGAAGCTCCGTCGTCCGGTCCACTTCGAGCACCTCGTCGATCCGGGCGAAGCTCAACCGCTCCTCACCGGCGGCGGAAGCCGCGATCATCAGCTCGCCGCACAGCTCGATCTCCGCGAGGGCCACGAAGTCCTGACTCGACCCGTTATGCGTAGACATGTGCGTTTCGCGAGACAAAGCCACGTGCACCACCTCCTCGTCCTCGAGCAGTGGCCGGTTTCATCGGCCACTGGTCAGAGTAGGCACCCGCACACGGTCCGCGCATGGCACGGAAGGACCATTTCGCCCACCGTCATTTCGGAGGTGCAGTAACGATCTTCCCGTTGTAAATATCGGCCGGTTTCGGCAGAACGACGGTCACCGGCGTACCGAACGCGTCGAACAGCGTGATCGACGTCACCGTCACATCGCTCGGCGCGGACGGCTTGGCCGCACCCGCCGCACCCGCCGTCCCGCTGAAGGTGAAGCGCTGGCTGACCTTCCGCGGCCGCCCCTGCGCGTCCAGGTACACATCGAACGGCACCTGCGTCACGGAGAATCCCTTGGCCGCCGCCGCGAGCGGCTGCCGGGTGGCCGGCGAGGCACCGCGGGCCGCGCGGGCGATGTCCGTCACTCCCCGGAAGTGCCGCACCCTCACCCCGTGGAACATCTCGTCGCCGACCAGCTCCACCTGCTGCGCCCCGCGCAGGAGTTCGGCCGCCGCCAGCGGATCGGTCGCACCGCCGGTCACGAGGTTGCCGTCGGACAGCTGCGTGGTGTCCACCCGCACCCACTTGTCGACGGGCACGCCGGCGCCGCGGTCCTTCATGTACAGCGAACCCGGCGTCATCAGCTCGGTGACCGGGCGGTGCTCCTCGGCCCCGGCGGCGTCCTTGGGGAGGGTGACCCGCAGCTCACCCTGGCCCTTGCCGTAGTCGAACCCGCCGGACCCGGTGATCACCACCCGGGTCCCGCCGCTCGCCATCTCCATCGACGTGCTGACCTTCGAACTCCCGGCCCGGATCAGGGCGTCGGCCGACCGGCGCACGGATTCGCCGGAGTCCGCGCCCGGTCCGTCGGCCGCCGCGCCGTCCCCGGCACAGCCGGTCAGCACCGTCACCCCGCACACGAACCCCGCCGCGGCGGCGGCCGTCACCATCCGCCTGCGCTGCATCACCATCGCCCGCTACCCCCTGGGAATCCCGCCACCGGCCTCGCCCGACTAACGACGGGCCGCCCGCCCCCGTAACGGCGCCCGCCGCGAACCGCGGGTGACGCCCCGGTCGCACGGGAGCGCGCGGGGGAGCGGCCACCGGCCGCGAGCGCAGGGAAGCAACCCCTCCACGACCCGCTCCCCCGTCCCGTACCGTGGTTGTGTGCTCATCCAGTCCGCCGCCGCCCCGTCCGGAACCCACCACACCACGGTCACCGACCAGGGCTCCTTCGCCAGCGCCCGCTGTTCCTGCGGTTGGAAAGGCCCCGCCCGCCGCGCCCGCGACCGCGCCCGCCGGGACGCCGAGGCGCACACCGGCGGCTGACGCCCCCGGCGTCCCCCGGCCCGATCTTCTCGATCTTCCCGATCTTCCCGACCTGAACTCCCCGGCCCCGCACCACTCGCGGCGTTTCCGGCACCTGCTGCCCCTTGCGTACCGCATGCGGCGGGTAGGAGGGTGAGCAGTCGCCCGCCGACGGCGGGCCCCGGGCAGGAGGCTGCGGCCGTGAACCGACGAGATGCGCTCCGCGCCGGATACGGCGTCGCCGCGTCGACGTGGCTGGCCGGCTGCAGCACGGGCGACAGCGCCGACGCGAAGCCGCCGGGTCCTTCCGGCACCCCGGCCCCCACCACCCCGAGCGGGACCGGCACCTCCGCCACCCCCGGTTCACCGCCGGACTGGCCGGCCCTGGCCAAGGGCCTGGGCGGCGCGCTGATCCGCCCGGACGACAGCGCGTACGACGCGTCCCGCCGGCTCTACAACACCCGCTTCGACGGGCTGCGCCCCGCCGCCATCGCCTACGCCTCGGGCCCGGACGACATCCGCGAGTGCCTGGACTTCGCACGCCGTTCCCGGTCGGTCCGGCTGTCGGTAAGGAGCGGCGGCCATTCGTACGGCGGCTGGTCCGGCGGCGGCCAGGACCACCTCGTCCTGGACGTGTCCCGGCTCAACGCGATCAGCACCGGCGGAACGGCCGCCACCGTCGGCGCCGGCGCGAAACTCATCGATGTGTACTCCCGCCTCGGCGAGCACGGCAGGACCGTCCCCGCAGGCTCCTGCCCCTCGGTCGGCGTTTCCGGTCTCACCCTCGGCGGCGGCCATGGCGTACTCAGCCGCTCGTACGGTCTGACCTGCGACAGCCTCACGGGCGCCACCATCATCACCGCCGACGGCAAGCAGTTGGACTGCGACGCGACCACGAACTCCGACCTCTTCTGGGCGCTGCGCGGCGCGGGCTGCGGCAACTTCGGGGTCGTCACCGAGCTCCGCTTCGCGACCCACCCCGCGCCGTCCGTCGTGACGGGGTACGCCACCTGGCCGTGGAGCCGGGCGGCGGCCGTCGTCCGGGCCTGGCAGGAGTGGGGACCCGACCAGCCGGACCACATCTGGTCGGCGCTCCACCTGGAGGGGCCGGCGGGCGGCTCTCCGACGGTCTCGCTCGCCACCCTGTCGACCGGCTCGCGGAGCGATCTGGCCAACGCCGTCGACCGGCTCGCCGGGACCGCGGGAGGCGGATCACCCTCCTTCTCGACGCACCCGCGCTCCTACATGGAGGCGATGTTCTCGTACGCCGGCTGCTCGGGCCTGACCACCGCCGAGTGCCATCTGCCGCCCAAGGGCCGGCTGCAGCGCGAGACGTACACCGCCCGTTCGGACTTCTACGACCACTCGCTGTCGCCCGCGGGCATCCAGGCCCTGCTCGGCCAGGTCGAGCGGCTCGGCTCGCTCTCCGGCGGCGGCGCCGGCAGCGTGGCGCTGACCGCCCTGGGCGGCGCGGTCAACCGGGTCGACCCCGGCGCGACGGCGTTCGTGCACCGCCGTTCCCGTTTCCTGGCGCAGTACATCGCCTCGGACGCCCTCAGCCGGACGAGCTGGCTGGACACGCTGTACGGGGCGATGCGCCGCTACGCCTCGGGCGCCGCCTACCAGAACTACGCCGACCCGGCCCTGAAGGACTGGCGCCAGGCCTACTACGGCAGCGCCGCGGCCCGTCTGACGGAGGTGAAGAAGAAGTACGACCCGGACCGGCTCTTCGACTACCCGCAGGCCGTGTAGGCCCGCTGCGGGCCCCGGTGCCGACGGGCTCAGGCCGCCAGGTCCTTGTCGTACGCGGTGGGCATCGGGTACGCCCCACCCCGCCGCGCCGGGGACCGGACGAGCACGCGCATCCGGGACCGGCCCATCGCCGCCGTGACGGGCGTCAGCAGCGCCATCGCGAGCGGTGCGAGCAGCAGCGCCGTGGCGGTACCGAGGGCGAAGCCGCCGATCACGTCGGTCGGGTAGTGCACGCCCATGAAGACCCGGCAGAAACCCTCGGCGAGCGCGATCAGTATGGCGACGACACCCACCTTGCGGCTGACCATGAACAGCCCGACGGCCATGGCCATCGTGAGCGTCGCGTGATCGCTCACGAACGAGAAGTCGGACTTCCCCTTGATCAGGACGTCGAGCCCCTCATGGTCCACGAAGGGCCGGGGCCGCTCCACGAGACCGCGCACCGGGATGTTCAGCAGCAGCGCGATGCCGGCGGCGAGGCCGGACCACACCACCCCGGCGACCGCGGCGGGCGCCTGCTCGCTGCGCCGCGCGACCCGCCACCAGCACCAGCCGGCCAGCAGCAGCATGAGCACGATCAGCCCGTACTCGCCGATGAACTCCACGGAGCGGTCGACCCAGTG
This sequence comes from Streptomyces sp. H39-C1, assembly GCF_027158125.1. Taxonomy (NCBI): domain Bacteria; kingdom Bacillati; phylum Actinomycetota; class Actinomycetes; order Kitasatosporales; family Streptomycetaceae; genus Streptomyces; species Streptomyces sp. H39-C1. Next base: position 15,647 of record NZ_JAPVLS010000039.1, on the reverse strand, counting down.
CGGGGAGTCCTTGGCAAGGCCGTTGATGTCGCGCAGCAGGCCCACGTCAGGGTTCGAGCCGTCGGTTGCGTGCTCTGCCATGTGGTGGTGCCCCTTACCTGGTCCATACTCCGGCCCCGCTGCTGGCCTCCAGGCCATGAACGCCGTTTCTTCGCGCCATTGTCCCTGTGCAACGGCGGACACGGTACGTAGCGTTCCGGTCTCTACCGGATGATCACCAGGAAGTTATCCAAGAGAGATCGGAAAGCGCATCCCCAGGCCAAAGCCTCACGCAGCGCCCGTAGTCGGCAGCGCCTGCGCTCCGTCCTTCGTCACGCGGGTCCCGCCGATGAAGTCCGGTGTGTCGATCTTGTCGAAGCGAATGACCGCGCCGGTGTACGGGGCGTTAATCATGTACCCACCCCCGACGTACAGTCCGACGTGGTGGATCGACCGGGGGTCGTTGAGGTCGGTGGCGAAGAAGACCAGATCGCCCGGCAGCAGTTCGTCCCGCTTCGGGTGCGGCCCCGCGTTCCACTGGTCGTTGGCCACCCGCGGCAGTTCGATGCCTACCGATTCGTAGGCCGCCTTCGTCAGCCCGGAACAGTCGAACCGCCCGCCCTGGTCGGCCGTCCCGTTGCCGCCCCACAGATACGGCGTGCCGAGCTTGCCCTGCGCGTAGTAGATCGCCGCCGCGGCCTGCTGGGACGGCGCCACGCGGCCCACGGGCGCGGCGAAGCTCTTCTCCAGCGTCCTGATCGTCTTCACGTAGTTCTGCGTCTCGCGGTACGGCGGGATCCCGCCCGCGTGGATCACCGCGTACGCACCCGCGTTGTACGCCGCGAGCATGTTGTCGCTGTGGTCCCCCGGCACGTCCTTCACGTACTTGGCCAGCTCGCAGTCGTACGAGGCGGCCGACGGGATCGCGTCCTGCGGGTCCCACACATCCCGCTTCCCGTCCCCGTTCCCGTCCACTCCGTGGGACGCCCAGGTACCCGGGATGAACTGCGCGATACCTTGCGCGGCGGCGGCGCTCTGCGCCCGCGGGTTCCAGCCGCTCTCCTGGTACAGCTGTGCGGCCAGCAGCGCCGGATTGATCTCCGGGCAGAGGTTGCCCCACTTCTGCACGATCGACTGGTACATCGCGGGCACCGAACCCTTGGCGAGCGTGACCGACCCGCCGCTCCCGCCGGCCAGCCCGGCGGCGGCCGAGAACGTTCCGATCACCAGCAGCGCCATGAACGAAAGGCACAGCCCGAAGCCGAGAGTGACGGTGAGCCAGACCTTCTTCGCCATCAGCCATGCCCTCTCAGGAGTGATGCACGGGCTGCGGGGCACCGATGGTGACGGTGCGCCAGACTTTCCGCAGCATTCGTCCGCGCCTTCGTTCCAATCGTTGCCCTACGGTGACGCTCGTGATACACAGAGTAGTCGTCTACGTCCCATCGAACACCGGTCCGTGCAACATTCTGGACGCTGCGGTCCGGATCACACGGGGGATCCGTCGAGAAAGTCGCCGAGTCGACAAGAACCGGTTGACACATCGGCCAAGATAGACCCTGGACCCTTGCGCCCCGGCGAGGGCTCCAACTGACCGAGCGGGGTGGTGAGTTCCATATGTTCTTGGCAGCCACAAAGGGCGACATCAACACCATTATCGGTGGCATCGCCCCCAACTGGGGGCCCTTCGGGTCCCTCGGGAACGAAGCACGCGTGATGATCGAAGTGGTCATGGCGGTAGCGATCCTGCTCTGCCTCGCCATCGCGATCTGGGGCGCGGCCAAACAGCGGATCGGCGCGACAGCCCTCCGCGACACCTTCAGCGCCGAACAGGGCAAGGGTCTGATCATCGCCGGCCTGACCGGCGTGTTCATCATCGGATCCCTCGGCACGCTGTTCACCATCGTCTACGGCATGGCCGTGTAGTCGTGTAGCCCAGAGCCAGCCTGTCCCATGTCCCCGGGAGCCCGTCCCAGGCCCCCTCCCCCACCTGAGGCTGCGTGCTGATGCCCACTCACCCCAGCAGCGATACCGGCCAGGACGGCCCACCGACGCGCACCCGCATGCCCGAAGGGCACGGCGGGCACGGCGCCGCGCCACGCCGCACCAAGCCGAGCCGCGCCCTGGTGACGGTCCTCGGCGTCGTCGTCCTCCTCGTCGCCGTGATCGTCCTCGCCAACCGGGGCGGTGGCAACACCGCCTCCGACGGCGCGTCCTCCGGCGGCACCAAGGGCACCAACGCCAACCCCACCGCCCCGACCGGCGACAAACCGGTCACGGGCAACAACGCGGGGATCGCGGCGGGCTTCGCGAAGTCGGAGCAGGGGGCACAGTCCGCGGCGGCGAACTACGCGGTGGCGCTGGGGGGTGACGGGATGTTCAACACGGACCGCCGCCACGCGATCATCGACGCGATCGCGGACAGGAGCACGGTCGGCACGATGCAGGCAGGCTTCGACACCAACTATTCGAAGGCCTTCCTGGCCGGCATCGGGCTGAGCGCCGACGGTGCCGCCCCGGCCGGTCTGACCTTCGTCGACCGCACCATCCCGGCCGGCACGAAGATCGACAAGTTCGACGGTGACACGGCGAACGTCTCGGTATGGTGCGCCGGCATGTTCGGCCTGGCGGGCAACGCCTCGACCAAACCGGTGACGAACAACTGGTTCACCGTCACTTTCACGCTGAAGTGGAACGGTTCGGACTGGAAGGTCCTCGATACCGGACAGAAGAAGGGCCCGACCCCAGTGAGCGGCGACAATCCGGTGTCCGGTGCTGGCGAGATCGCGGACGCGGTCAAGGGTTTCGGAGGGTTCACGTATGCGCGGTAGCCGACGTCTACGTGCCCTTTCGCTCACAGGAGTCGTGGCGGGCATCCAGACCGCCGCCGTTCTCCTGGCGACCCGCGCCGCCGCGGCCCCGACCCCTACTCCGACGCCGGCCCCCACGGCGAGCAGCGACCCCTGCGCGCTCATCTCGGGTCCCGCCAAGGAGTACTGCGAGAAGGGCAAAGGCGGCGGAGGCGGCCCCTCCAACCCCCTCCCCGACACCCTCGACCCCCTCAGCGCCCTCGCGAAGGGCTGTGCCGACGCCGCCTCCTGGGTGATCACCAAGCTCTCCAAGGCGATCACGTCCACCACACAGGTGGACTTCACCAACACCACCTTCCTGCGCCAGTACGCCGTCGTGTTCGCCGCCTCCACGATCCTCACGCTCGTCCTCTGGCTGCTGGCCGTCGCCAAGCGGGCCGTGCGCGGTGTGCCGCTGACGGAAGCGTTGACGGAGGCCGTGGGGTTCCTGTGGCTGACGGTGCTGGCCTCGGCGTTCACGCCGCTGGTGCTCTACACGGTGGTGTCGGCGACGGACGCCGTGACGGATGTGATCGCGGCCGGCACGTCGTCGAACACCAACACGTTCTTCGGCAACTTCTCCGCCGCCCTCGCCAAGGGCCAGGACATCGGCGGCGGCCCGATCATGCTGATCGTCGTGTCCATGGTGTCGGTGCTGGCCGCCGGCGTGCTGTGGCTGGAGCTGGTGATCAGGGCCGCGCTGCTCTACGTCGGCGCGCTGCTCGGCACCGCGGTGTACTCCGGGCTGGTCGACAAGAACATGTGGGGCCATGTCCGCCGCTGGGCGGGCATCATGATCGCGGTCATCCTCGTCAAACCGGTGATCGTGATCGTGCTGGGCCTGGCGGGGGCGCTGAGCGCGTCCGACGGGCCGAACTCGTTCTCCGCCGTCGTCTCGGGACTGGCGATCATCCTGCTGGCGATCTTCGCGAGCTTCATGATCTACCGCTTCGTGCCGGGCTTCGGCGATGACGTCGTGAGCCTGAAGAACAACCGCAAGGAAGCCGGCGGCGCCCAGGCCGCGGCCGTGATCTCCTCGCCCGCCGCGCTGGTGAAGCAGGGCATCAAGACGCACAGCGCGCGCGGTGGTCCGCAGGAGCAGGCAACCAGTGGGGGCGGCCAGCCGTCCAACCCGGTGTCCGGCGGCGTGGCCGCCCACGGCAGCCGCAACGGCAACCCCGGCCCGAGCGGCGGCGGAGGCGGTGGCGGAGGTTCGAACGGTGTCCCGGCGGCGCCCGCGCCCCGCACCACACCGGACCGCGGGAACAACAGCAACGGCAACGGAAACAAGCACGGAGGTGATCGCCGGTGACGTCCCAGCCCTTCACCCAGCCGCGCCGCACATATCTGATCGGCAAGGCCCGCCCGAACGCGATCGTCGGCAAGAACCGGGAGACCGGGGAGATCGCGCTGATCGTCGTCGGCGCGTTCCTGGGCATGATGTGCGGCCTGCTGGTCCCGATACTCCCGTTGCGCATCCTCACCCTCGTCGGGTGGCCGCTGCTGGCGTTCGCCGCCGTCTACATGCCGTACCGGCGGCGGACGTTCTACCGCTGGTTCGAGATCAACCGCACCTACCGCCGTACGCTGCGCCGCTCCCCCGCCTACCGGTCCGCGGTCTCCGAGGCCGGTATCGGGCTCGACGGGCGTGAGGTCGAGGTCGGGCCGCCGCCCGGCATCGGCCGGATCAACTGGCTGTCGGCGCCGTTCGGCCCCGACGAGATCGCCGTACTGCTGCACATCGACCGCAGGACCGTGACCGCCGCGATCGAGATCGAGGGCCCCGGCGTCGGGCTGCGCGACAGCGAGGACCAGGAAGCCCTGGTGGAACGGTTCGGCACGCTGCTCAAGCACGTGGCGAACGGCGACGGCTACGTCACCCGCCTCCAGATGCTGGCCCGTACGCTGCCCGCCGACCCGGACGCGCACGCGAAGGACGTCTCGCTGCGCGGTGACCCACAGGCCGAGTCCTGGCTCAAGGACTCCTACGAGCAGCTGCAGTCGATGGTGTCGACCTCCTCCGAGCAGCACCGGGCCTATCTCGTCGCCTGTATGCACTTCACCCGCGAGCTGGCCGCCGAGGGCCACGCGCTGGCCCGCGCGACCGTCACCCGCCGCTCCGAGGTCGACAAGGACGCGGGGCTCGCCGCCGTCATGGCCCGTGAGCTCACCGACATCTGCGCCCGGCTCGCCGAGGCGGACATCCGGGTCCGCCAGCCGCTCGGCCAGGCCCGGCTGTCGTCCCTCGTCCACTCGATGTACGACCCGGACCACCCCATCGACCACATCCAGGCGATGACCCGGCGCAACGCCTGGCCGGCCGAGCTGGATGCGACGGAGCCGACGTATCTGCAGGCCAAGACCCGCGAATCGTCCACCCGCGCGCCCTGGCACCACTCCACGGCCTGGGTGAAGGAATGGCCGATGACGCCCGTCGGCGTCAACTTCCTCGCCCCGCTGCTCGTCCACACCCCGGACGTGATCCGCACGGTCGCGGTCTGCATGGACCTGGAGCCGACCGATGTCGCCATCGAGCGGATGCTGACCGAGAAGACGAACGACGACGCGGACGCCAGCCGCGCCGCCAAGATGAACCGGGTGATCGACCCGCGCGACGTCGCCCACCACGGCCGCGTCGACCAGCGCGGCGAGGACCTCGCCAGCGGGGCCGCCGGAGTGAACCTCGTCGGCTACATCACCGTTTCCTCCCGCTCGCCCGAAGCCCTTGCGCGTGACAAGCGCACGATCCGCGCCTCAGCGGGTAAGTCGTATCTGAAACTGGAGTGGTGCGACCGCGAGCACCACCGTGCGTTCGTGAACACGCTGCCGTTCGCGACCGGAATCCGCCGCTAACAGGAGGCCCATCATGCCCATGCTGGACCCCCTCGCCGCGCTCACCGACGCGTTCACCGGCTTCCTGTTCGGGAAGGTGGAGTCGACGCGGCTGCCCGTCCGCACCTCCACCGGACAGGCGCAGGCCGTGTACCTGCCCACCGCGGCCCCCGGCCTCGGCGACTCCGGCGTGATCATCGGCCGCGAGGTGTACTCCGGCAAGGGCTACATCTACGACCCGTTCCAGCTCTACGGCCAGCAGCTGCCCGCCCCGCACTGGCTGGTGCTCGGTGAGTCCGGCAACGGCAAGTCCGCGCTGGAGAAGACGTACGTGCTGCGCCAGCTGCGCTTCCGCGACCGCCAGGTCGTCGTGCTCGACGCCCAGGGCGAGGACGGCGTCGGCGAGTGGAACCTGATCGCGAAGGCGCTCGGAATAACTCCCATCCGCCTGGACCCGATGGCCGCCCTCAACGGCGGCATCAAGCTCAACCCGCTGGACCCGGCGATCGCCGCGACCGGGCAGCTCGCGCTGCTCCGCACGATCATCGAGGTCGCGATGGGGCGCGCCCTGGACGAGCGGTCCGGCTTCGCCCTCAAGGTCGCCCACGCGTATGTCACGGAGACCACCACCGAGCGGCAGCCGATCCTCACCGACATCGTCGAGCGGCTCCGACATCCCAGGCCGGACTCCGCCGAGGCGATGAACGTCGACGTCGACGACGTCCGGGCATGGGGCCTGGACGTGGCCCTCGTGCTGGACCGGCTGGTCGACGGTGACCTGCGCGGCATGTTCGACGGCCCGACGACCAACGGCATCGACCTGGACGCGCCACTGATCGTCTTCGACCTCTCCCACATCGACCGCAACTCGATCGCCATGCCCATCCTGATGGCCATCGTCGGCGTGTGGCTGGAGCACACCTGGATCCGGCCCGACCGGGTCAAGCGCGTCTTCCTGGTCGAAGAGGCCTGGCACATCATCAACAGCCCGTTCGTGGCCCAGCTCTTCCAGCGGCTGCTGAAGTTCGGCCGCCGCCTCGGCCTGTCCTTCGTCGCCGTCGTCCACCACCTGTCGGACGTCGTGGACGGCGCAGCGGCCAAGGAGGCCGCCGCCATCCTGAAGATGGCTTCGACGCGGACGATCTATGCCCAGAAGGCCGACGAGGCTCGCGCGACGGGTCTGGTCCTCGGCCTGCCCCGGTGGGCGGTGGAGATCATCCCGACGCTCACCCCGGGTATCGCGGTCTGGGACGTCAACGGCAACGTCCAGGTCGTCAAGCACCTGATCACCGAGTCCGAACGCCCGCTGGTCTTCACGGACAGCGCGATGACCCAGTCGTCCGTCGACCACACGGCCCAGGTCGAGGCGGAGGCGGTGGCCGACGCGGCCGCGGCCGCGGAGGTCTCGCTCGCGAAGCAGTTGGCCGACGACGCGGTGGCCTGACGTGGCGGCGGAGCGACGCGGGACCGCCGAGCGGCGGGCCGAGGGCGGTGTCCCCGACGGGCTGATCCTCGGGATCCTCGGCTTTCTGCTGGGCATGACCATCATGGTCTGGACGGCCACCGGCATCGCGGGGCTGTTCGCCCACGGCCAGTGGCCCACCGCGGTGCACTTCACCCGCACCCCGCTGGCCATGCGCCACCTCATCGGCGACCCGCACGACATCCCCGGCGCCTGGCCGGAGTCCCCGCCGCCCGAGCTCCCCGGCTCCGGGCTCTTCTGGGGCATCTTCATCGGCCAGTTGATGGTTCTCTTCGTCCTGACGGTCTTCCTGATCGGTGTCCTCACCCGGTACCGCGTGGTGCGCGCCAACCGCCGCGAGGCCCGCGCGGCGGCGAAAGCCGCCCAGGACACCGCCGGAGGAGAACAGTCCGAGGACATCGGCGCCGTACCCCGCCCCCGGCGACGTGAGCCCGACCGCGAGTCCGACCGCGAGCGGGAACGTCAGCCGGAGCCCGAACCCGAGCGGCGGCCGGAGCCGACGCCCGCCGTACCCACGGCCTACGAGGCGCAGCCCCCGGTCACCGCCCCCGCGCCGCCGCAGGGCCACGGCACCCCCGTCCAGCCGGAGTTCGCCCCGGTACCGGGCGGCCAGGGCGCTCCCGGCCAGCAGAACGCCGCCGTCCCCACGGGACACGGGATACCGCCGCTCGCCCCGCCCGCGGCCGACCCGCTCGCCGGCGGTGAACTGACCCGTACGTACGCCCTGTTCGCGGCCCCGCGCGGCGACAAGGCCAAGCGGGCCGTGGAGCCCGCGATCCTGAACGCCGCCGGCGCGGTGATCGTCACGACCGCCGACGCCGAGACGTACCGCAGGACCGTCGGCAACCGCAGCAAGCTGGGCCCGGTCACCGTCTACGATCCGGCGCATCTGATCGACCTTCCGGGCCGCCTCCGTTGGGCCCCGCACACCGGCTGCGAGGACGCGCCGAAGGCGGCGACCCGCGCCGCCGCACTCCTCGCACCGCTGCGGCCCACCAGCAGCCTGGACTCCCTGACGTTCGCGGCGGCGGAGACGCTGCTGCGCTGCTGGCTGCACGCGGCGGCCGTCGACGGACTGCCGTTCCGTCAGGTGCACCGCTGGGCGGCGGGCGGCGCCGCGGGCGGCGAGGCGGTACGGATCCTGCGTACGGCGCGAACGGCCGCTCCCGGCTGGAGCGGCGAGTTGGAGTCGATACTCCACGCCCACCCCGAGCGCCGGGATGCCGCGCAAGCGCTGATACACCGGGGGCTGGAGTGCCTCAACTCCATCCATATCAGGGACGCCTGTAATCCCGGTCGAGCCGGTGCACCCGATTGGGAGTCGTTCGTCTCCGAGAGGGGAACGCTCTACGTGGTGGGTGAAGCGATCGAGGATCCACGAGCCCGCCCGGGTGCGATGCCACTGCTGACCGCACTCGTATCGAGCGTGGTCGAGCACGGCCGGTCCATGGCTGCGAGGTCATCTGCCGGTCGGCTCGACCCACCAATCACACTGGTCCTCGACGACATCGCGGCGCTTGCTCCGATCCCGGAGCTGCCCGCGCTGCTGGCCACCGGACAGGCCGACGGGCTTCCGGTGCTCGCGGTGTTCCGTTCGCCGGAACAGGCCAGGGACCGCTGGCGGACGGCGCTCTGGCAACAGGCGGACGTGCGCCTGTCGTTGGGCGATCCGGTCGGCGCGATCGCCGACGAGATCCCGGACGCCGTCCGGCTCGGCTAACCCGAACCGTCACCGTTCCTGCCGTCACCGTTCCTGATGGGCCGGCAGGACCATCAGCCCCGCGGCGCCCGTCCCACCGAATCGCGCACCACGATGTGCGTGCCCAGCAGATGGCGGCGCTGCGCCGGCCCGCCCGACACGTCCTCGGACAGCGCGATCCTGACCGCCTCGCGCCCCAGCTCGTACGAGGGGATGTGCACGGTCGTCAGGGGCGGGTTGAGGTCCTGCGCGAAATGCTCGTTGTTGTAGCCGACGACCGACACGTCCTCGGGAGTCCGCAGTCCGGCGTCGCGCAGCGCGGACATCGCACCCGCCGCGACCAGGTCGTCGCCCGCGAAGACCGCCGTGAACTCCGGTCTGCCGCCCGACACCGCGATCATGGACCGGACCGCCGCATAGGCGTTGTCCCGCCCCATGCCCGATCCGGAGACCTGCGCCGGCTCCGGGTCCAGACCGTGGTCGGCGAGCGCCCGGCGGTACCCGGAGAGGCGCGGCTCGAAGGTGCTGTGGCCCGGGATCCCGCCGAGGAACAGGATCCGCCGGTGCCCGGCCGACAGCAGATGGCTGGTGATCGCATAGGCGCCCGCCTCGTTGTCGTACTCGACGACGAGCACCGGCATGTCCGGGGTGGGCGCCGGGCGGCCGCACAGCACCAGCCGGGACCCGGCCGCCGACAGCGCGTGCGCGTACTCGTTCAGCCGGGCCCGGTACGGTTCGTCCTCGACGGCGCCGCCGACCAGCACCACCACCTCGGCGCGCTGCTCGCGCATCATCTGCACGAGCGCCAGCTCCCGCGCGATGTCCCCGCCGTGGCTGCACACCAGGCACAGCCGGCCGCGGGCCGCGGCCTCCTGCTCGACGCCCTGGGCGACCTCGGCGTAGAACGGGCTGTCGACGGCCTGCACGATCACCGCGACGGTCTTCGGACCGGTCCCGGCCAGCGCCCGCGCCCGCGCGTCGATGACGTAGTCCAGGTCCTTCACCGCCCGCAGCACCTTCGCGCGCGCCGCGGCGGACGTCGGATAGTTCCCGGCCAGGACCCGCGAGACCGTCGCGACCGATACGCCCGCCCGCTCGGCGACGTCCCGGATGGTCACCCGACGCTGACCGCCGGCCCGTGATGCTGCTTCCGTCATGCCCGCATGCCTGCCGTCCGATTCCGTGCGCCCCACCCCACGCTGCCACCCAGCGTAGTCGTGCCACGCCCGGCGGCAGCGCCCTCCACACCCACTGATCCGCAGAGCGGATCCCCGCCCGCTCAGGCGCCCGCTCAGGTGTTGGCGGCGTAGTCCTTGGCCAGCTCGTCGGCCATCTTCGCGCGGCCGTCGTTGCGCATCTTCTTGACCGCCGCGTCCCATTCGCCGATCGGCTTCCGTCCGGCCACGATGCTCATCACGCTGTCCTTCAGATACTGGTCGATAGTGGCGCCGACCCGGCTCAGCGTCGCCGACTGCAGTCCGAAGCGCGGATTGCGGACCATCATCGGCATGGCCTTGACCTGCCACGCGTGGTTGATCCGGACCGCCTCCGGCCGGCCGGGGATGAAGAGCACCTGCGGCGCGTCGCACAGGTACTTGAACGGCAGGTTGGTGTTGCCCTCCAGCAGCCCCAGGTCGTTCAGCTTGGGCGACCCGTCGGCACCGCGGCTGAAGTGGGTGCCCTCGATGCCGAAGTGCAGCAGCTCGTACTCCTTGCTGCCGAACGGCGAGGCGAGATAGTCCAGCACCCGCAGCATGAGCTTGATCCGGTCGTTCGACGCCTTCTTCAGCACGGTGTAGCCGAAGATGTTGCGCGCCTGCTGGATCGCCGGCTTCGCACCGCCCGAGCCGCTCGCGTCGTACGGCAGCGCGACGTCCAGGTCGAACTTCCCCTTGATGCCCTGGACGTTGCTGATCAGCGCGCCGAAACCGTCCGTCATCGAGCCGACGGTGCCGTTGTAGAACTGCGTCTTGAGATCCACCTGCGAGGTCGCCGAGGCGTTCGGCTCGAACACCCCGGCCGACCGCAGCTTCGCCATGTACTCGATGGCCGCCCGGAATTCGGAGGTGGCGTACGCGTCGGTGAACGTGCCGCCCTCCACCTTCCACTCGTAGGGCGCACCGAACGCCATCGCGTGCACGTTGAGCCCGAACACGCCCTGCTGCGAGGCACCCAGCGCGTACGTCCTGCCCTTGGTCGCGGCCTTCGACACGGCCAGGAAGTCGTCCGCGGTCCAGCCGTCCTTCATCCCGGCCCCGGCGAACAGGTTCCGGTTGATCCACAGCTGGTTGCCGGGCTTGGAGCGCTCCACCGGCACCCCGAAGATCCGGCCGCCGATACGGCCCATGTCCTGCCAGGCGTACCTGGGGATGTTCGCCAGGTTCGGGTACTGCTTGACGGCGTCGCCCGACAGCAACTCCGACAGGTCGGCGCACTTGGACTGCACGAACTCGGCCTCGCGCGGCAGCACGTACCCGCCGCCGATGTTGATGATGTCCGGCAGGTCGTCGCCGGCCATCAGCGTCGCCATCTTGTTGGGGTAGTCCGAGTCCGGGACGACCGTGTACTCGATCTTCACGCCCAGCGCCTCGTTGACGGCCGTCCAGAACTTATTCTGCGCGGCCGCCTTGGGCGGCGTCCCGTACGTGATCGTCAGCACCTTGATCGTGCTGCCGTCACCCGGCTTGGCGGCCACCGCCCGCACCAGGTTCTTCGGGTAGGAGGTGAAGCCGGCCTGCACACCGTTCGCCGAACCCGGCAGGTCAGGCACCGGCCCCTGGAAGGGCAGATGCGTCGGCCAGGCGGCCAGCTTCTTGCCGGCGTTGGAGACGTCGTGCCCGCCCGCGGAGGACGAACAGGCGGTGAGGACGGACGGGACCGCGAGGGCGGCGCCACCGGCGGCGATCGAGCGCAGCAGGGTACGCCGCGAGTACGACGAGGAACTCAACGGAGGTGTCCTTTCGGAAGGAAGACTCGCAACGGAGGACTCGCGAAGGTGGGCGGGGAGCTCAGCTCTTGATGGCGCCGGTGAGCACGCCCTTGGTGAAGTACTTCTGCAGGAAGGGGTAGACGACGAGGATCGGCACCGTGGCCACGACGAGCACCGCCATCTGGATCGTCTGCGGCGCCGACACCATGCCCGCCTCGCTCACCCCGGTGTCGGCGATCTGCGCGCCGTTGATCACATACGTCCGCAGCACCTGCTGCAGCGGCCAGTGGTCGGAGTTGAGATAGATCGAGGCGTAGAACCAGGCGTTCCAGTAGGAGACCGCGTAGAAGAGCCCGACGACGGCCAGTGCCGCTTTGGAGAGCGGAAGGACGATCTTCCGTAGCACCGTCCAGTCCCCCGCCCCGTCGAGCCGGGCCGCCTCGTACAGTTCCTCGGGCACCGACTGGAAGAAGCCGCGCAGCACGATCAGACTGAAGACGTTGATCAGCACGGGAGCGACCAGCGAGGAGTAGCTGTCCAGCATGCCCAGCCCCTTGACCAGCAGGAAGCCGGGGATCATGCCGGGCGGGAAGAGAAACGTGAAGAGGATCAGCAGCAGCACCGGGCGGCCGCCGAAGACCCCGGGGCGGCTCAGCGCGTAGGCCAGTCCGATGGTGCACGCGAGGCTCACAGCCGTACCGACGATCGTCACCCCGGCGCTCACCATCAGCGCATGGCCGACGATCCCGCCGTCGAAGATCTGGTGGTAGGCGCGCAGGGTCGGGTGCTGCGGCCACAGCACCCAGCCGCCGGTGTCCACGACCTCCTGGTGGGAGGCCAGACTGGTCGAGACGATGATCAGGAACGGGACGAGGACCAGCGCCACGACCGCCGTCAGCGCCACGGCCTTCGCCGCCCGCGTAACGGGCCGCGGCTTCTCCATCCAGCTGGGTCGGACGGCGCTCATCGGTACACCCCCTGCTCCCCGAGACGATGGGCGATCTTGTTCGCCGTGTAGACCAGCGCGGCACCGACCAGGCCCTTGAACAGCCCCGCGGCGGCGGCGAACCCGAAGTCGCCGCCGATGATGCCCTTGTAGTAGACGAAGGTGTCGATGATCTCCGCCGCCTCCGGCCCCACGGCCGGGCGCTGCAGCAGCATCTGCTCGAAGCCGACGGACAGCACGTCGCCGAGCCGCATGATCAGCAGCAGCACGACAATGGGCCGCACGGCGGGCAGCGTGACGTGCCAGAAGCGCCGCCACGGTCCGGCGCCGTCGATCGCGGCCGCCTCGTACTGCTGCTCGTCGACCTGGGCGAGCGCGGCGAGGAAGATGATCGTCCCCCAGCCGGCGTCCTTCCAGATCACCTGCGCCACGACCAGCGGTTTGAAGGCGTCGGGGTTCCCGATGATGTCGACGCTGTGCAGCCCGGCGTCGCCGAGCGCGCTGTTCAGCAGGCCGGTGTCGCCCAGCAGTTGCTGGAAGAGCGCGACGACGATCACCCAGGACAGGAAGTGCGGGAGATACGCGACGCTCTGGACGAAACGCCGGACGCTGTCCCTCGTCAGGCTGTGCAGGAGCATGGCGAGCGCGAGCGGGACGGGGAAGTAGAACGTCAGCTGCAGCAGCGCTATCCACAGGGTGTTGACAACGGACGCCCAGAAGTCGGTGTCCTCGACCATCCGCTGGAAGTTCTCCGGCCCGATCCACTGGCTGGCCCACAGCCCGTCGAACGGCACGTAGTCCTTGAACGCGATGACGTTGCCGGCCATCGCGCCGTAGTGGAACAGCAGGAAGTACGCCAGTCCCGGCAGCATCAGCAGCAGCAGGACCCTGTCCTTGCGAAACCGCTTCCACCGCGAGTCCCGGCGGGGCGGCCCACCCGGCTCGGCCGCCCGCCCCTCCCGTTCCTGCTCCTCGAAGGGCGCAACGACCGCATGACTGCGGTCGGTGGCGCCCGGATTGGCTATCGCCATCGCGTCCTCCCTGACGGTCAAGGTGGGAGGAAACTAAACCGGTTACTACGCAGGGTCAAGACCTTGAACCAGTGTCGTTCTTGACCTGAGGGGCTGGCCGTTCTAGCCTCCGATCAACATCAAGTAACCGTTTACATTGTGGGGGTTGTCATGCCGGACCGACCGACCGCAGTCCTGGCCATGCGCGCGGACGTGGTCGACGCGGTACTCCCCGCCGATCTGCGGGCCCGGCTCGAGAGCTGCGTACGACTCCATCCCGACGTCATCACCAGCGGCTTCGACACCCTCGCGGCCCGCACGGCGCTCCGCGCCGCGGACCTGCTCATCACCGGCTGGGGCTGCCACCTCATCGGCCCGGACACCCTCGCCGCGGCCCCCCGGCTGGGCGCCGTCATCCACGCCGCCGGCACCGTCAAGGACCATGTGCACCCGGCCGTCTGGCAGCGCGGAATCTCCGTCTCCTCCGCGGCCGACGCCAACGCGGGCCCGGTCATCGAGTTCGCTCTGGCCACCATCGTGCTGGCCGCCCGCCGCACCCTGGGCACCGCAACCCAGTACGCCCGCGGCGACCTGCCGGGCTTCGGCGAACGTCAGGGGGGCGACGGTGCGACCATCGGCGTCATCGGGGCTTCCCGTATCGGCCGAGGCGTCATCGACCGCCTCACGACCGCGAGCGCCGGCTATCGCGTGCTGCTCGCCGACCCGTATGTATCGGCGCAGACGGCCGCCGAACTCGGCGTCCAGCTCGTGGAGTTGGACGACCTGTGCCGGTCCTCCGACGTCGTCACCGTCCATGCCCCGGATCTGCCCGAGACGCACCATCTGCTCGACGCCCGGCGGCTGGCCCTGCTCCGCGACGGCGCCGCACTCATCAACACCGCCCGCGGCCGGCTCATCGACACCGACGCCCTGGTCCGCGCATGCTCCACCGGCCGCCTGGAGGCCTACCTCGACGTCTCGGAACCGGAGCCACTTCCTCACGGCCACCCGCTGTTCGGCCTCCCCAACGTCCTGGTCACGCCGCACATCGCCGGCTGCCAGGGCAGCGAGGTCCGCCGGCTCGGCGCCTACGCCGTCGACGAAGTACGGCGCTGGACCCGGGGCGAGCGTCTGTTGGGCGAGGTCAGCGCGGCCGACCTGGAGCGCATCGCGTAGCCCCACGGTTGCGTGGGCTCGTGCTCAGGAAGGGCGGGGGAGCTCCATCTCGTACTCGGTCTGCGACTCGTCGAGCGGGAACGCCATCGTCTCGCCGGTCCTCGTGAACCCCAGCCGCGCGTAGAACGCCTGCGCCCGCGCGTTGTCCTCGTGCACCCACAGCCGGACCCGGCCGATCTTCTCGGGCAGTTCCCAGGACCAGTCGATCGCGGCCCGCAGCATCCGCTCGGACAGCCCGTTGCCGCGGCCCTCCGGCGCCATGTAGACGCCGACGATATGGGTCTGCGGGACCGGGAACGCCGCTCCGACCTCCACCAGCACGGTTGCGGAACCCACCCATTCGCCGGCCTCGTTGACGGCCACGAACCCGGGGGTGGTCCCTCTGCGCTGCCACGTCTCCTCGGGGAAGGCCGCTTCCGTCTCGTAGGTGTTGACGAAGGCCACGCTGCTCGCCGGATCCAGAAGCGCGGCCAGCCTCAGCTGCCTCCGCTGCTGCCACTCGTGCGGCTGGGTGGCACGTATCTCGTATCCCATAGGGCGATCGTGTCAGCCGTCCGGGCAGCATCGCAACGCAAAAAAACCTCAGGCCCGGGATCAGAGATCCCGGGCCTGAGGCCAATGATTGTTCGGCGGCGTCCTACTCTCCCACAGGGTCCCCCCTGCAGTACCATCGGCGCTGAAAGGCTTAGCTTCCGGGTTCGGAATGTAACCGGGCGTTTCCCTAACGCTATGACCACCGAAACA
>NZ_JAPVLS010000038.1:0-88542 GCF_027158125.1 Streptomyces sp. H39-C1 | reverse complement strand
CTGATCGACGCACCCGGGCTCGGCAAGACCGTGGTCAAGGCGTTGCAGTCGCTGGACGTCGGCACAGCGTTCAACGCTGGTCTCGCCATCGTCGTCATGGCCATCGTCCTCGACCGCGTTACGACGGCGGCGTGCGAGCGCAGCGCGACCGGGGTACCCTCAGCAGAGGGGAGTGGCCGGGCTCCCGGTCGCCTGGGCGGCCCGTTCGTGAAGTGGCGCCGGCATCTGCTGGTGGCGGGCGGCGTGGTGGCCGCGGTCCTGGTGTATCTGTCGCACACCTACGTGTGGGCGGCGGAGTTCCCCGGCGAGGGCAGTACCGGCAGCACCATCGCCAGTGCGGCGGACACCGTGACCACCTGGGCGCAGGACCACCTCTCCGGCATGACGAACGCCCTGCGTGACGCCGTCACCAACGGTCTGCTCAACCCCTTTCAGTCGCTGCTGACCGACTCCCCGTGGTGGCTGGTCGGCGCCGTCCTGGTCGCCGTCGGAGCCGTGCTGGGCGGCCGGCGGGCCGGAGTGACGGCCGGGGTGTGCGTGGCCCTGCTCGTCGGCACCGGCATGTGGTCGGACAGCATGACGACGCTGGCGTCGACCGCCGTGGCGACGGTGCTGGTGATGGCCCTCGGGGTCGTGGTGGGCGTCTGGATGGGGCGCAGCCCTATGGCCGACCGGCTCATCCGGCCCACTCTGGATGCGGCGCAGGTCATGCCGCCGTTCGTCTATCTGGTGCCGTTCCTCGCGCTGTTCGGGGCGACCCGGTTCACCGCGATCGTCGCCGCGGTCGTCTATGCGGCGCCCGTCACGATGAAGATCATCGCGGACGGGGTGCGGGCCGTGCCGGAGACCACCGTCGAGGCGGCCGCGGCTGCCGGGTCCAATACCTGGCAGATCATCACCAAAGTCCAACTGCCGATGTCACGCAGCGCCCTGGCTCTCGCTGTCAACCAGGGCCTGATCTACGTGCTGTCGATGGTTGTAGTGGGCGGCCTGGTCGGTGCGGGCGCCCTCGGCTACGACGTCGTAGCCGGTTTCTCGCAAGGAGAGCTGTACGGCAAGGGGCTGGCGGCGGGACTCGCCATCGTGTTGCTCGGCGTCATGTTCGACGGGATCACACAGGCGGCGGCGCGCCGTACCACGGCGGTGAACGGCCGTCGGCACTAGGCAGTCAAAAGGAGCACGACACATGGCAATACACCTCGTCGCGGGTACCCGTCCCGCGAGATGGCGCGCCGGCGCGGCCGGACTGACCGTACTGGGTCTCGCCCTCACCGCCTGCGGCGGTGCCAAGGTCGGTGACACCCCCTCCGCCGCGGGCAGCAGCTCCGGCGGTAAGTGCGGCACCTTCAATCTCGCCGTCAACCCGTGGGTCGGCTACGAGGCGGACGCGGCGGTCGTCGCCTACGTCGCGGAGCACAAACTCGGCTGTACGGTCAAGAAGAAGGACCTCAAGGAGGAGGTCGCGTGGCAGGGCTTCGGGACCGGTGAGGTCGACGCGGTCCTGGAGAACTGGGGCCATGACGACCTGAAGAAGAAGTACATCACCGATCAGAAGACCGCCGTGGCGGCCGGCCCGACCGGCAACAACGGGGTCATCGGCTGGTACGTACCGCCGTGGCTGGCGAAGAAGTACCCGGACATCACCAGTTACAAGAACCTCAACAAGTACGCGTCGCAGTTCAAGACCTCGGAGTCGGGCAGCCAGGGCCAACTGCTGGACGGCGACCCGTCGTACGTCACCAACGACGCGGCGCTGGTGAAGAATCTGAACCTGAACTTCAAGGTGGTGTACGCGGGCAGCGAGACCGCGCTCATCCAGGCCTTCCGGCAGGCCGAGAAGAAGCAGGAGTGGATCCTCGGCTACTTCTACGAGCCGCAGTGGTTCCTCTCCGAGGTGCCGCTGGTCAAGGTCGACCTGCCCCCGTACAAGGAGGGCTGCGACGCCGTCGCGGCGGCGGTCGCCTGCGACTATCCCGTGTACGACCTGGACAAGATCGTCAGTACCAAGTTCGCCGCGTCGGGCAGTCCGGCCTACAGCCTGGTCAAGAGTTTCTCGTGGACCAATGACGATCAGAACCTCGTCGCGAAGTACATCGCCGTCGACAAGATGTCGGACGAGGCGGCTGCGAAGAAGTGGGTCGAGGCCAATGGCGACAAGGTGGCCGCCTGGCTGAAGTGACCTGTCGGGTGGCGGGAGAAACGTTCCGTCGGCGACCTCCCGGACGACGTCCGGGGGAGCCCCACCTGACCACCGGCGTGACGCACGTCGGCGAGAGCACACCGCAGTGCCCGGAGAGCTGTTCCGACAGCCCTCCGGGCACTGTCGTTTGCCCCCTTGACACCTCCCGGAGGGACCGGCACATTGAGTTGCGCAACCTGAAGCTTGTTGCGCTGAAAGCAACTCGGACTGCTGTAAGGCGGAGGTGCGGCGATGGCGGGACCCCGAGTGGTCATCATCGGAGCGGGCGTCGTGGGAGCGGCGCTGGCGGACGAACTGTCCGCCGCGGGCTGGACGGAGATCACGGTCGTCGACCAGGGCCCGCTCCCCGCCACCGGAGGCTCCTCGTCGCACGCCCCGGGTCTGGTCTTCCAGACCAACTCCTCCAAGACGATGACCGAACTCGCCCGCTACACCGTCGAGAAGTTCTGCTCCCTCGACGTCGACGGCCAGCCCTGCTTCCTCCAGGTCGGCGGCCTCGAAGTGGCCACCACGACCGACCGCCTCACCGAACTCCACCGCCGCCACGGCTGGATCACCGCCTGGGGCGTCGAAGCCCGGCTGCTGAGCTCCGAGGAGTGCGTGGAACTCCACCCGCTCGTGGACCCCTCGCGAGTCCTCGGCGGGCTGCTGGTGCCCACGGACGGCCTCGCCAAGTCCGTGCTCGCGGTCGAGGCGCAGATCCGGCAGGCGAAGGAGCGCGGTGTCCGTTTCCTCGCCCGCCACGAAGTCCTCGACGTGCTGCAGAGCGACGGAAGCGTCAGCGGCGTCCGCACCGACCAGGGCGAGATCCCCGCCGACATCGTCGTGTGCTGCGCCGGCATCTGGGGCCCGAAGATCGCCCGCATGGTCGGCATGAACCTCCCGCTCACCCCGCTCGCCCACCAGCTCGCGTGGACCGGCCCGGTGCCCGCCCTGGAAGGCCAGACGGAGGAGGCCGTCCGCCCGATCCTGCGCCACCAGGACGCCGACCTCTACTACCGCGACCGCTTTGACCGTATCGGCATCGGCTCCTACGGTCACCGCCCGATGCCGGTCTCCGTCGACGACATCCGCTCGGTGCAGGCAGCGGACGCGGCCGACGAGATGCCGTCGGTGCTGAAGTTCACCGAGGGCGACTTCGCGGACGCCTGGACCGAAACGCAGTCCCTCCTCCCCGCCACCCGCGAAGCCAAGATCGAGGAGGGCATCAACGGCCTGTTCTCCTTCACCACAGACGGGCTTCCCCTCCTGGGCGAGTCACCGGAGGTGAAGGGCTTCTGGGTCGCCGAGGCCGTCTGGGTCACCCACTCCGCCGGCGTGGCGCGGGCCGTCTCCGAATGGCTGGTCGACGGCTACTGTTCCTCCTTCGACCTGCACGAGTGCGACGTCAACCGGTTCGAGCCGCACCAGCTCTCCCCGGAGTACGTCCTCGCCCGCGACTGCCAGAACTTCGTCGAGGTGTACGACATCCTCCACCCGCTCCAGCCGCCGGGCGCCCCGCGCCCGATCCGCACCAGCCCCTTCTACGGACGGCAGCAGGAGCTCGGTGCTGTCTTCCTCGAGGCGAACGGCTGGGAGCGCCCCCAGTGGTACGAGGCCAACGCCGCACTGGTCGAGGGCCGTTCCATCCCCACCCCCAACGACTGGGCCGCCCGCTACTGGTCCCCGATCGTCGGCGCCGAGGCCCAGACCACCCGCGAGACCGTCGCGATGTACGACATGACGGCCCTCAAGCGCCTGGAGGTCAGCGGACGCGGCGCGGCGGCCTTCCTGGAGCGGCTGTCCACCGGCAAGATCGACAAGTCCGTCGGCTCGGTGACGTACACGCTCCTCCTGGACGAGGACGGTGGCATCCGCAGCGACGTCACGATCGCCCGCCTCGCCCGTGACCTCTTCCAGGTCGGCGCGAACGGCAATCTCGACCACGACTGGTTCACCCGCCACCTCCCGGACGACGGTTCGGTCGCCGTCCGCGACATCACCCCCGGCACCTGCTGCATCGGCCTGTGGGGCCCGCTCGCCCGCCAGGTCCTGCAGCCGCTGGCCGACTGCGACTTCTCCAACGACGGCCTGAAGTACTTCCGCGCCAAGCGCGCCCACATCGGCTCCGTGCCGGTCACAGCGATGCGGCTGTCGTACGTCGGCGAACTCGGCTGGGAGCTCTACACCACGGCCGACCACGGCCTGAAACTCTGGGACACGCTGTGGGCCGCCGCCCGGCCGCTCGGCGGCATCATCGCCGGCCGCGGAGCCTTCAACAGCCTGCGCCTGGAGAAGGGCTACCGCTCCTTCGGAACCGACATGACCTACGAGCACGACCCCTACGAAGCCGGCGTCGGCTTCGCCGTCAAGCTCGACAAGCCCGACTTCATCGGCAAGGCGGCCCTCGAGCGTCGCAAGGCGGAGGTGAAGCGCCGCCTGACGTGCCTGACGATCGACGACCCGTCCGCCGTCGTCATGGGCAAGGAACCCGTCTACGACGGCGACCGCCCCGTCGGCTACGTCACCAGTGCCTCCTACGGGTACACCATCGGCAAAGGCATCGCCTACGCCTGGCTCCCGGCCGAGCTCGCCACCCCCGGGCACGTGCTGCACGTCGGCTACTTCGATCAGCGGGTCGCCGCGCAGGTCGCCGACGAGCCGCTGTTCGACCCGTCCATGTCCCGCCTCCGCGGCTAGTCAGGAGACGCCCGATGAGCCCCCGCACCCCCGGCGCCGATCTCCCCGAGCACCCCGACTGGCTGTGGCGCACGCCCGAACCGAAGAAGTCGTACGACGTCATCATCGTCGGCGGCGGCGGACACGGCCTCGCCACCGCCCACTACCTGGCCAGGAACCACGGCATCACCAACGTCGCGATCCTGGAGAAGGGCTGGCTCGCGGGCGGCAACATGGCCCGCAACACCACCATCATCCGCTCCAACTACCTCTGGGACGAGAGCGCCGGGATCTACGAGCACGCGCTCAAGCTCTGGGAGGGCCTGGAGGAGGAGCTGGACTACCCGATCCTCTTCTCCCAGCGCGGCGTACTCAACCTCGCCCACAGCCTCCAGGACGTGCGCGACAGCGTCCGCCGCGTGGAGGCCAACCGCCTCAACGGCGTCGATGCCGAATGGCTCGACCCGCGGCAGGTCCAAGAGGTCTGCCCGATCGTCAACATCTCCCCGGACGTGCGCTACCCGGTGATGGGCGCCACGTACCAGCCCCGCGCGGGCATCGCCAAGCACGACCACGTCGCCTGGGGCCTCGCCCGCTCGGCGGACGCCGCCGGCATCGACATCATCCAGAACTGCGAAGTCACCGGCATCGACATCGCCGGCGGCCGGGTGATCGGGGTTCAGACCACCCTCGGCCCGATCGCGGCGGGAAAGGTCGCGCTCTGCTCGGCGGGCCATTCGTCGGTCCTCGCCGCCATGGCGGGCTTCGAGGTGCCGCTGCAGAGCCATCCGCTGCAGGCGCTGGTGAGTGAGCTGCTGGAGCCCGTCCACCCCACCGTGGTGATGTCCAACGCCGTGCACGTCTACGTCAGCCAGGCCCACAAGGGCGAGCTCGTCATGGGCGCGGGCATCGACTCGTACAACTCCTACACCCAGCGCGGCGCCTTCCACATCATCGAAGAGCAGATGTCCGCCGCGCTGGAGCTCTTCCCCGTCTTCGCCCGCGCGCACGTGCTGCGCACCTGGGGCGGCATCGTCGACGTCAGCCCCGACGCCTCACCGATCGTCGGCCTGACCCCGGTGGACAACCTGTACCTCAACTGCGGCTGGGGCACCGGTGGTTTCAAGGCCACCCCCGGCGTGGGATGGGTCTTCGCCCACACCATCGCCCACGACGCCCCGCACCACCTCAACGCCCCCTTCTCGCTCGACCGTTTCACCACCGGCGCGCTCGTCGACGAGCACGGCGCGGCCGCGGTAGCCCACTGAGGAGCCCGAAACCATGCTGCTCATCCCATGCCCCTGGTGCGGACCCCGCGACGAGGCCGAGTTCCACTACGGCGGTCAGGCGCACCTCGCCTACCCCGAGGACCCCTCGGCCCTGACGGACGAGCAGTGGGCCCGCTACCTCTTCTTCCGCGACAACCCCAAGGGGCCCTTCGCCGAGCGCTGGATGCACTCGGCGGGGTGCCGCCGGTGGTTCAACGCGGTACGTGACACGTCGACGAACGAGTTCATCGAACCTCGCTGCGGGCAGACCGCTCCGCGTGGCGAGCGCGGTGAGTTGGGGGAGGGTGGGCGCAACACGACCACCGGCCCGCAGCCGACCACGAAGCCTGGGGGTCCAGAGGTGGAGTCCCCGGTTTCGGAACGGGACCGGGCGGGGGAGACCCAGCCGTTCCGGCGCGCCACCGGTGGCCGCATCGCGCGCAGTGACCGGCTGGCGTTCACCTTCGACGGAGTCGCCTACGAAGGCCATCCCGGCGACACCCTCGCCTCCGCCCTCCTCGCCAACGGCGTCATCCGGACCAACACCAGCATCAAGCTCGGCCGCCCCCGCGGCATCTTCTCCGCCGGTGTCGAAGAACCCAACGCCGTCATCCAGATCGAGGAGCCCTTCCCCGAGCCGATGCTCCCCGCGACGACCGTCGAGCTGTACGACGGCCTCGTCGCGACCGGCCTCCCCGGCAGGGGACGGCTCGCCACCGAGCCCGACCCCGCCCGCTACGACGCCGTGCACGCCCACTGCGACGTGCTGATCGTCGGCGCGGGTCCGGCCGGACTGGCCGCGGCCGCGGCCGCCGCCCGCAGCGGTGCCCGCGTCATCCTCGCCGACGACCAGCCCGAGCTCGGCGGAAGCCTCCTCAGCACCGGCCGGCTCCCCTCCTGGCCGGCCGAGGTCGCGGCGCTGCTCGAAGCGAGCGCGGACGTACGCGTCCTGCGCCGCACCACCGTCTTCGGCTACTACGACGACAACCACCTCCTCGCCGTGGAGCGCCGCACCAACCACCTTGGCGCCCACGCCCCGGACAACGTCTCCCGCGAGCGCGTCTGGCGCATCCGCGCCCGCCGAGTCGTCCTCGCCACCGGTGCCCACGAGCGCTCCCTCGCCTTCGCCGACAACGACCGCCCGGGCGTCATGCTGGCCGCTTCAGCCCGTAGTTACGTCAACCGCTACGGAGTCGTCCCTGGGCGCAGGGCCGTCGTCTTCACCACCAACGACAGCGCCTACGCCGCCGCCCGTGACCTCGCCGCCGCGGGCGTGGACGTCGTGGCGATCGTCGACACCCGCCGCGAGCCGGGCGCGCAGGTCCCCGGTGTCGAAGTCCTTGCGGGCCACGCGGTCATCGGCACACAGGGCGGGGACCGCCTCACCTCGGTCACCGTCGCGCCGTACGGATCGGAAGGGCCGGACGGATCGCAGGGATCGGGCGGGTCCGACGCACCGCAGCGCGAGTTCACCGCCGACCTGCTCCTGGTCTCCGGCGGCTGGAACCCCGTGGCGCACCTGTTCAGCCAGGCCGGCGGCAAGCTCCGCTACGACGACGCCCTCGGCTCCTTCGTCCCCGACAGCTGCCGGCAGGCGGTCGAGGTGGCGGGCACCGCCAACGGCGTCTTCGACCTGGCAGCGGTCCTCGCCGAGGGCGCCGCGGCCGGCATCCGTGCCATCGAGGCCGCGGGCTACCCGGCTGCGACCTCCCAACTCCCGCCGGTGACAGCCGAGCCGGCCTCCCCGCCCGCGCACGTCCATGTGGTCCCGGGCGCCGCCGAGGCGTCGAGCTTCGTCGACCTTCAGCGCGATGTCACCGTCGCCGACCTCACGCGGGCCGCCGGCACCGGGATGCGGTCCGTCGAGCACACCAAGCGCTACACCACCGCCGGCACCGCCAACGACCAGGGCAAGACCTCCGGCGTACTGGCGTCGGGCACCGTCGCCCACCTCCTCGGTGTCGACATCTCCGTCCTCGGCACGACCACCTTCCGGCCCCCGTACACCCCGGTCTCCTTCGCCACCCTCGCGGGCCGCGACCGAGGTGTCCTCCACGACCCGGCCCGCCTCACCGCCCTCCACCCCTGGCACACCGCTCACGGTGCGCGCTTCGAGAACGTCGGCCAGTGGAAGCGCCCGTGGTACTACCCGCTGTCCGGGGAGGACATGGAGACCGCCGTCCTGCGCGAATGCCGTGCCGCCCGCGAGGGCGTGGCCTTCATGGACGCCTCCACCCTCGGCAAGATCGACGTCCAGGGCCCGGACGCCGGGGTCTTCCTCGACCGGATCTACACCAACATGATGAGCACCCTGAAGGTCGGCATGATCCGCTACGGCGTCATGGCCCGCCTGGACGGCATGATCTTCGACGACGGCACCGCCATCCGCCTCGCCGACGACCGCTACATCGTCACCACCACCACGGGCAACGCGGCCGCCGTCCTGGAGTGGATGGAGGAGTGGCTGCAGACGGAATGGCCCGACCTGCGGGTCCGCTGCACCTCCGTCACCGAGCAGTGGGCCACCGTCGCTCTCGTCGGTCCCCGTTCCCGTGAGGTCCTCGGCGGCCTGGCCCCCGGCCTGGACGTGCAGAACGACAGCTTCCCCTTCATGGCCTGGCGCGACACGACCGTCGCGGGCATTGCGGCCCGCGTCTGCCGGATCAGCTTCTCCGGCGAGCTGGCCTACGAGATCAACATCTCCCCGTGGGACGCCCTCGCCCTGTGGGAGGCGCTCGACGAAGCGGGGACCCCGTACGGGATCACCCCGTACGGCACCGAGACCATGCACGTCCTGCGCGCGGAGAAGGGCTACCCGATCATCGGCCAGGACAGCGACGGCACGGTCACCCCGCAGGACCTCGGCATGAGCTGGGTCGTGTCGAAGAAGAAGCCGGACTTCGTCGGCAAGCGGTCCTACAGCCGCGCCGACACCCTCCGCCCCGACCGCAAGCACCTCGTCGGGCTGCTCCCCGAGGATCCCAGCGCCTTCCTCCCGGAGGGCACCCACCTCGTCGCCGACAGCGTGCTCCCGGCACCTCCCGTTCCGATGCTCGGTCACGTCACCTCCAGCTACCGCAGCGCCGCCCTCGGCCGGACCTTCGCGCTCGCCCTCATCAAGGGCGGCCGGGACCGCATCGGCGAGCGGCTCTACGCCCCCGTCGGCGACCGGCTGATCCCGGTGACCGTCGCCAGCCCCGTCCTCTACGACCCCGAGGGAGCCCGCCGCGATGGCTGAGACCGCCACCCGGACCACCCGCCACAGCCCCCTGGCGCACGCCGCCGACCGCTTCGCCGCCGCCACCCGCACCTCCAGCGGCGATCTGCGCCTGGCCGAACTCCCCTTCCGCACTCAGCTCAACGTCCGCCTCGACCCCAAGGGCCCCGCCGGCGACGCCGTCGGGCTCGCGCTCGGCCTCCCGCTCCCTCTCGAACCCGACACCGCGGTACGGGCCTGTGACGCCGTCCGTGACCTGGCCGTCCTCTGGCTCGGACCCGATGAATGGCTCGTCGTCGGCCGGCCCGGCACCCAGCAGGACCTGGAGAGCCGGATCCGTGCGGCCATCGGCGAGGAGCCTGCCGCTGTCACCGACGTCTCCGCCCAGCGCACCACCCTGCTGGTCGCCGGCCCCCGCGCCCGCGACCTGCTCGCCCACGGTTGCTCCCTCGACCTGCACCCCCGCGCCTTCGGCCCCGGCCGCTGCGCACAGACGACGCTCGCCCGCGCGCAGGTCGTCGTCGTAGGCCGCAAGGGAGGCTTCTGGCTCCTCGTCCGTTCCTCCTTCGCCGACTATGTCGCGGACTGGCTCCTCGACGCCGCCACCGAATACCTCTGAGAACGGGCCCTGACCCCGGAGCCGGGACACTGGCGGGCGGCGCCCGCCAGTGTCCCGGCTGGCGACGCCGGCTCCATCACCGCAGTGCAGACGGACCTGGGATGAGGGGGGTGTCGTGGACCTCAGCTCGGCAGCGACCAGCGCTGGTTGACGTTGCCGGTGCACGTCCAGATGATCAGGGCGGTGCCGTTGGCGGAGCTGCCGCCGCCGGCATCGAGGCACAGGCCGGACTTGGTGTTCCGCAGCGTGCCGTCGCTCCTTGGTGTCCAGGCCTGGGCGGGAGTGCCGTTGCAGGTGTAGAGCTGCACCACGGTGCCGGGGGTCACGGCGCCGCCCCTGACGTCCATGCACTTGCCGTTGGCCCGCAGGGTGCCGTCCGCCGAGACGGTCCACCTCTGGGCAGTCGTCCCATTGCAGCCGTACAGCTGGAGCGGCGTGCCGTCGGCCGTGCTGCCGCCCGTGATGTCGACGCAGGCGCCGCCGATTCCGGTGATCGGGCCCGACGGTGCGATGGGCGGAAGGGCGTCCCTGACGTGCTGGGCCAGCGCGATCGGATCGCCGGAGGGCGAGGTGCTGTAGCTGTTGGTCTGTCTGGCCCAGCTGTCGTCCATCGCGAACCAGTCGATCGCCACCGGAGCAGTGCCGCCGGTGAGTGCGGTGTCGAGCGAGGCGAAGTACGCCGCCCACCGCTTGGCGTAGAGATCGGAGATCAGGCCGCCCCACTCACGGCTGGCGTAGTCGTGCACGCCCGCCTCGCTGGCCGCCCTGTCGCCCCAGGTGGTGAGGATGGACCGGGCGTCGTACTCCAGTTGGCTCTTCTCCGCGGCGGTGGCCCCCGACGCGCGGGCGCTCGTCAGCCACGTGCCCAGCAGGAACGCCGGGTCGCTGGAGACGAGCTGGTCGAGCAGGGCCTCATCGCCCTTCCATTCGGTGACGAGACCGCGGAACTGGGTCAGGTTCTTCGCCGTGTAGGCGGCGTTGATCTGCGGCAGCAGTACCCGGCTGCGGTTGGCCAGTGCCTGGCGGGCGACGTCGACCAGGTCGTACCGGTAGGCGGTCGAGGCCTGTTTGTCCGGGGCGACCTGTAGCAGTTCCGCCAGTGCGTTCTGCACGGTGGCCGCGTCGTAGCGCATGCCGTCCGGGCTCCACTCCGCAGCATGACTCGCGGTGCGCCCCGGGCGCGCGGTGAACAGGCTGTCCTGCGGCTCGCTCCAGGTACCCGACGCGGTGCTGTACGGGCCGCGGCGCAGCAGCTCCCAGGCCGCAGCTGCGTGAGCGTCGGCGCCTCCGTAGCGGCGTGCCGAGTAGTCGGCGAACCAGGCGGTCCGGTCGATGGGGCCCGGTTGCCAGGCCAGTTCGGTGAACAGGTCGAAGGAGGCGGGGTTGCCGCCGGTCCCCTCCGGCAGATAGGCGATGCCCTGCAGAGCACTGTTCTTCTTGCTGAGCCACTGCTGGAATCGGCTCACCCAGGTACTGGTGTTGGCGCCGATGCTGGTGTGGCCGCCGAAGTTGTCGATGGCGCCGAAGGCGTACGGGGTGCCGCCCCACGCGGTTTCGCGGTCGAGGTTGTCGTAGCGGTCGGAGAGACCGTCGACGATCAGCATGCGTGCCTTGTCAACACCCTTGAGCACAGCGGCAGATGGGTTGTTCTGCCAGCCGAGGATGACCCAGGTCGCGCCCGGGTGGGCGGTGTCCAGGGCGTGTTGGACCGCGGTGGCGGCGTCGGTCACGTTGACGCTTCCGGGCAGCCCGCCCTCGTGCAGCAGGTCCATCTTGTACAGGGTGCTGTCACCGAACCGGGTGCGCTGCGCGGCGTAGTAGGCGGCGGCGACCCGGGTGAAGACGGCGTTGGTGGGGTCGAGCCAGTCGGGCCGCTGGAAGCCGACCCAGTCGCCCTGCGCCACCACCTTGGCGCCGGGATTCCTGTCGGTGAAGCCCGGTGGCACGGTGCCGTAGTAGCCGGGCAGCACCGGAGTCATGCCCAGCGCGCGGAGCTGGTCCGTGATCTGCCGGCCCTCGGCCGCGCGGGCGTTGATCAGCTGCTCCGAGACGGGTCCGCCGAAACCGGACATGTTCTGCAGCAGCCACCAGCCCTGGTGCGCGGGGCCCGGGATCCACGATCGCAGCTCGGCGCCGCTGTAGCCGAAGCTCTGCAGCGCCTTGTAATAGGGGTACTCGGCGCCCATCTGGACGAAGACCTCGTTGACGCCGTGCAGAGCCAGCACGTCGATCTCGTGCTGGTACGAGGCGAAGTCGCGGTAGGCGCCGGAGTAGCCGTCGTCGGTGTCGTTGAGGGCGTACCGGTGGGGGACCGTCGCCGAGCGGGTGACCGGGTCCGGCACGGCAGGCAAGGCGGCCGGGAGCTTGCCGAGGCTGTCACCGGGCCAGCCGATGTCCACACCCGCGACGTGCTCCAGGTACCAGCCGACGCCGGTGAGCAGCGTGGCCGGCGAGGTGCCCGCGACCGTGATGGCGCCGACCGAACCGGAGAGCGTGAAGGCGTCGCCGGAGGCCGGCTTCGGCACCGGCACGAGGGAGAACTGCGCTGCTGCCCGGGCCGGCAGCAACCGGGACAGGGCTGCGCTCGCCGGTGCGGGGTCGAACGCGGCTGAGACGGAAGGGGGGTTGGGATTCGCGTGTGCGGTGGGATCTCCGTACATCGACGCCGTCAGCAGGACGATCGACGAGAGCGTTGCGCGGGCGCTGGATTTCCATCTCATGCGAGGCCGCCTAGTCCGGTCGGGTTCCGCGAGGTGTTAGTAACGAACCGTTCGATACTATGGAAGCCCTGAAGTCGTCCGTCAAGGGGTCGCGGGCCCGATCCCGGCTGCGACACTGTGTCCGGGAGGGTGATCTGATGCCGTCAGAGCTGGCAGCGACCGGACCGCACGTGCTGCGGCGGATCAACGGACAGGCGGTCCTGACGGCGCTTCGGCAGGCCGCGGGCGGTACGGCCCGGGTCTCCGAACTGGCCGCGGCGACCGGCCTTTCGCGCCCCGCCGTCACCAGGGCGCTGGCCGATCTGGGCAACGACGGGCTGGTGGGCCCGCTGGACGACGGCACCGGCACGGGAACCGGCAGCGGCGAGGAGGGCCGGCCCGGCAGACCTGCCCGGCGGGTCCGGTTCCGTTCCGAGATGGGGCATGTCGCGGGCGTCGACATCGGTCCGCACAAGGTGCTGGTCCTCATCGCTGACCTCTCCGGCGAG
This sequence comes from Streptomyces sp. H39-C1, assembly GCF_027158125.1. NCBI lineage: Bacteria > Bacillati > Actinomycetota > Actinomycetes > Kitasatosporales > Streptomycetaceae > Streptomyces > Streptomyces sp. H39-C1. The sequence goes on along the minus strand of NZ_JAPVLS010000038.1, from coordinate 75,372 downwards.
ATCCTCACGACCCACCGCGCCACCGTCCCGCCCGGCGCGGACGCACCCCAACTCGTCGCCCTGGTCCGCGAAGGGCTGACGGAGGCGGCGCGGCGGGCGGGCCTGGAACCGACCGACCTGTGGGCGGTCTGCGCGGGAACGCCCGGCATCGTCGACCGCGAACGCGGGGTGGTGCTGAAGGCACCGAGCATCCCGGGCTGGGCCGGGCCGGCGATTGTGCCGGAGCTGCGCGAGTGGCTCGGCTGCCCGGTCCTGCTCGACAACGACGCGACCCTCGCCGTCCTGGCCGAGCTGCGTTACGGTCCGGCCCGGGAGACCCGCAGCATGGTCCTCGTCCACTGGGGCGAGCGGATCGGCACCGGCATCATCATCGACGGCGTACCGCTCCGCGGGGCCTCGGGGGCCGCGGGCGAACTCGGCTTCCTCGACCTGTTCGCCCGACTGGACTCGCCGACGGAACCGGTGACGCTAGTGGAGCCGTCCGACGGATCGCAGCTGCCCGCCGACGGCATGGGACCGTTCGAACGACTCGTCGGCGCGGCCGAGATCCGCCGCCTCGCGGCAGCGGCGTACACCGACGCCCGGCGCGCGGCACCACCCGGACTGACGGACGGCCGCAGCGGCCTGGCCCCGCTCTTCACCGCGGCCTCCGACGGCGACCCGGTCGCCCTGGCCGTCGTCGACCGGGTAGCCGCCCGCTTCGCCCGCGGCCTGGCCGTCCTGCTCCTTCTCCTCGACCCCGGCCACCTGGTGATCGGCGGTGGAATCTCCGAGGCCGGCGACATCCTCCTCGACCCGATCCGCCGCCACCTCAAGGGCCACACCCTGGTTCCCACCGTGATCGACGCCTCCCAACTGGGCGGCCAGGGCGTGGCCCTGGGAGCCGTCCGGCTGGCCCTGGAAGCCGCCGAATCCCGCCTGGGCCTCACGCTGCAGAGCGGACAGGGCTGAGCGGCCGCAGGGATGCAGCGGTCGAAGGCGGCGGGTCGCCGCGTGTAGGTGGTCGCTGTCTTTCGTCGTCCAGGCCGAGCGGCAACTCCCCGAGCCTGACGACGCCATGAAGCGCCGCGACGGCCTTGCTCGCTCCGTGACGGGATACTTCCCGACCACCCCCCCCGTTCGGCAGGCCGCACCTCCTGACCTAAAGTGCCATCAGCTCCCGGCGGGAGCGAGCGGAGGCCCGCTGGACGATGCCGGCCCCGGAACACCTTCGACCTGGGACGCAGCCTGTGCATGACGAGGACGAGCCGGTCTTCAAACGAAGCAACTGGGGAACCAGTCGTTACTACTACAACCCCCGAAACCCCCTCGGCCTGGCCCTTATCGTCGTCAGCGTGGTCTTCGCCGCGACGATGTTGATCCTCATGGCCAATCGGGCAGGACCGTTCAAACCACCGCCTGCCCACGCACCGTGGAGCCCGCCACCGTACGACTACTCCTGGCCGCCACCTTCAGCCGGCCCCACGCCCTGGCCGTCCCTGCCGCCGGTCACCGACACGCCCGGTGGCCACTGAGTCCACCCGCTGGGCGGGCAGGGCTTTGACTCCGACGACGGCCGGCGCTTCTCCGGTACGGGAACCTGTCGGCCCGGTGCGGGAGGTGGTGCACCGTCAGGTCCTACTCTTCCGGCTCCCAGGCGCGGAGCAGGTCGATCAGACCCGCGTCTCCCAGGTCTGTGCGTCACCCGGGGACGCATATGAACCCACGATCAGATGGGCCGGGGGCCGGCATCGTTGTGCCTGTTCCTGTGCCTGTGCCGGTGGCCCGGGCTAGGCTCAGGCATGCGATCTCGAACAGGCGGTATGTGGTGGGGCACCACGATCGAAGCGGCGGACCCCAGTCGCTTGGCGAGGTTCTACGCCGAACTTCTCGGCTGGCATATCGGGCACGAGGAGCCGGGAACGGCCATCGTCGCCGCCTCTCCGCAAGGGCCGTTCTTCGTGTTCCAGCAGGCGGAGGGCTATCGGGCTCCGGTGTGGCCACCGGTCGACGGCGCCCAGCGCCCGATGATGCACTTCGACTTCCAGGTCGGAGACCTGGACTCAGCGGTCGCCGAGGCGGTCGCCCTGGGCGCCACCGTGGCGGAGTTCCAACCGCAGGAGAGCGTCCGGGTGCTCTTCGACCCGGCCGGTCACCCCTTCTGCCTGTGCCGCGATGGTGATTAGGCCAGGCAACGTTGGCCCTTCTGGCGGCTTCGCGTAGGCGTTCGGCGGCGGATCATGCTGCAACACCAACGGTCTAGTCCCCGGCTGTCAGCAGTGCCTCTGCCACGCTCGTCCGCGCGTAGAGCACCAGGCGTCCCGTCCGGTGGGCCGTGACCAGGCCGGCTGCTCGCATGGCCGTCAGATGCTGTGATGCGCCACCGGCGGTCAGGCCGGTCCGGGCGGCGAGGTCGGTCGTGGTGGCGGGGGTCGTGAGATGGGCGAGGAGCAGGGTCCGGGAGCGGCCGAGGACGGCGGACAGGGCGGTCGGGGTCGGGACGGTGCGGGGGTTCCAGAGGGTGCCGACGCCGCGGGGCGGGTAGCGCAGGGTCGGCTGCCAGGGGTCGTAGCCGATCGTGGAGAAGATGCGCGGCCAGATGAAGGCCGAGGGGCACAGCAGCAGGCCGCGGCCGTCCAGGGTGCGCTCGCCGCTGACGAAACGGTGCGCCAGGTTCAAGGTGCCGGAGTCCCAGCCGAGTTGGGGGTCGAGGTCGTCGAAGAGACGCCGGGCGCCGCCCTCGGCCAGGAGTTGGGCGCGGTGCAGGATGTCGCCCTCGAGGAGGGTACGGATGCGCGGCCAGTGCGGGGCGATCGCCACGTCCCAGTAGGCGGCGATGGTGTCCGCGAGCCGGCCCAGGCCGCGCTCCGGGTCTGCGCGCAGGGCTTCCACTCCCGGCTGGGCCGCGTCGGAGGAGGTCCGCAGGAGGTCGAACGGGGTCGCGCGCAGCGTCGCCAGTTCCACGTCGAGGGAGGGCTGCGGGGTGGTCGGCGGCGGGACCAGAAAGCCGGGGATGCCGTACGTGGGGACCTGGACCAGGGCGGAGAGCGGAGCCAGGTCCAGCTTCGCGGCCGCGAGGCGGGGGCGGACCTGGTCGGTCCAGCGGCGGTGCAGGCCCTGTTCATCGGCGCCCTTGAGGACCCGCACACTGGCCACGACCTCCCACAGGGGAGAGACCGCGAAGCGGGTGCGGGCCACGTCCTCGGCCGTGAACTCGATCTGCAGCATTTTGTTCACGCTAAATCATTGGGGCGCGCAGCGAACCGTGGGGCACTTTGTGCGCCATGTTCAGATCACCGGCCCGGCCACCGAGCACCGCGAGCTCCCTGTGGCAGATACCCGACTTCCGCGCCCTGTTCACCGCGACCGCGATCAGCCAGTTGGGCACCAACATCGCGTACGTCGCCGTCCCGCTGCTCGCCGTCACCGCACTGGACGCGAGCGCCGGACAGGTGGGCCTGCTCGCAGCCCTCGGCACGGCCGCTTTCCTGTTCATCGGGCTGCCCGCTGGGGCCTGGGTGGACCGGATGCGGCAGCGGCGGGTGCTGATCGTCGCGGATCTGGTGCGATCGGTGCTCTTCGTTTCCGTTCCGGTGGCCTGGTGGCTGGATCGGCTCACTCTCGGACAGCTCTACGCCGTGGTGCTGCTCAACGGCTGCGCGACCGTGTTCTTCGATGTCGGCTCGCAGACCATGCTGCCGCAACTGGTGAGCCGGGACGGACTGGTGCGGGCCAATGCCGCGATGGTCGGCCTTCAGGCCGCGGGCAATGTCGCGGGCCGCGGCGCGGGCGGCGGTCTCGTTCAGCTGCTCACCGCGCCGTTCGCGGTGGCGTGCAGCGCCGCCGGGTATCTGGCCTCGGCGATCAGACTCATGGGCGTACGCACATCACAGCAGACCCCGGCCCGACAAGATCGCACCACATCCCTGCGTGCGGAGATGGCCCGGGGCCTGCGGCACGTACTGGGCAACCCGGAGCTGCGGGCCCTCGCCTTCACCGCAGCCGTGCTCAATCTCGGTGCGGTGATCGTGAACACCCTGCTTCCGATCCTGTTCGTGCGGGAACTCCACCTGCCCGAGGGAGTACTGGGCCTGTACTGGGCGATCGGCGGTGTCGGTATCTTCCTCGGCGCCCGCACCGCCCGCGCCATCGCCGCGCGCCTCGGCTACGGCCGCACCCTCGGACTCGTCGGCCTGTGTCTGGCCCCCGCAGCCCTCCTCGTGCCGCTGATCGACCGCGGCGGGTGGCTGTATGTGGCGGGCGCCGGCTGGCTTCTGGTCACCTTCAAGATGGGCGTCGACAACGTGCTCGGTGTGAGTCTGCGCCAGCAACTGACCCCGGACGCCCTCCTCGGCCGCATGAACGCCACTTTCCGCTTCCTGCTCACCGGCGCCATCGCAGTCGGCTCCGCGGTGGCCGGGATGCTCGGCGAGTTCGCCGGACTGCGCACCACGCTGTGGGTGGGCGGCGGGCTGATGGCCGTCGCGTTCCTGCCGGTCCTCCTGTCCCCGGTCCGCACCCGCACCGAACTGCCTCAGCCCCCTCAGCCCGACCGCCGGAGTGAGCCCCAGCTCGTCCAGGAGGGGAAGCCCGCCTGAGGCATTCACTCAAGCCAGACCATTCGGCTTCGCTCCAGCGCCGGCGGGGACACCGCACCCGTCATCGCCTTACGCAGTGGACGCGTTGTGCAGATCGACCATCGGGCGCACGGGCGGCGGCAGCCGGTCCCCGGCCGACGATCCCTTCACGGAGAGCTGCTCGACGACCTCGGTGGGGGTCGGCCGCCGGGTGGGGTCGTGGTCGAGGCAGCGGGTGACGAGTTCGGACAGGTGGGACGGCAGCATGGCGAGGGCGGACTCGAGGGATTCGCCGACGATGATGTTGCTGGATTTGAGGTCGCGGTGCACGATCCCGCAAGCATGGATGCCTTCGAGGCCGTCGGCGACACCGATGGCCAGGGTCTGGACGGTCTTGGCGGGGAGCGCGCCGTGCCGGCGCAGCACGTCATGCAGCGAGGGGCCCGGGATGTACTCGGTGACCAGCCAGGGCGGCTCGCCGTTGGGATCAGCGGCGACCACCGACGCCGTATGGAATCCGCCGACCCGGCGCGCGGCCTCGATCTCCCGGCCGAACCGCTTGCGGAACGTGGGATCGGCGGCCAGCTCCGTCCGGACGACACCGCACCCACGTAAGACTTTCGTCATCAGCGTGAGGGCGCACCAGGACCCCTTGTTCCGCTTAGCTGGATGGCACAAAGGGGCGCAGGGGATCCGGCCTCTTCGAAGAACGAGAGAGGGAATCAGCATCATGCGCGCGGTCACTGCACTGCTCACTTTTCTGAAGAAGCCGCTGGGCATCGCGCTGTCCAGCGTCGCGGTGCTGCTGCTGGCCGTGAGCCTGTACTGGTTCCAGCCGTGGAAGCTGTGGGTGGACGAGACGGTCAACGACGCGGTGCCGACCGCCGCCCCCGCCAAGGCCGATGGCGGGCGGGCGATGCCGTCAGTCCTTGCGACCGGCGAGCTGATCAGCCACGAGCACGCGACGAAGGGTTCTGTACGCATCATCCAACTCGCGGACGGAAAGCGGACGTTGCGTTTGGAGGGTCTCGACACCAGCAATGGCCCCGACCTGCGGGTCCTGGTCACCGACGCTCCGGTGAAGAAGGGCACGGCGGGCTGGCGGGTCTTCGACGACGGGAAGCACGTCAGTCTCGGCAAGCTCAAAGGCAACAAGGGCGACCAGAACTACGACCTGCCCGCCGACATCGACCTGGCCACCTACACCAGCGTCAGCATCTGGTGCGACCGATTCGACGTCTCCTTCGGTGCGGCGGAGCTGAAGCGCGCGGCGTGAGTCACCCGTCGGCGGGGCGCTCCACGGCCCGCCCGCCGTCTCCGGACGGCCGGCGGGTGGTGGCTCGGGGCTGCCCGTCAGCCGACCGCGGCCGTCCTTGGCTGTTCCCGGTGCGCCCGGGCCGTGGCCATCAGTTGAACGAGCGAAACCGGCGCGGGCGGCGGCGCTCAGCTTCGTTCACGAGCACCCCGCCGGCTGCCCCGGCCTCCTGGTACGCGCGGGCGGGGAACGCATCGGGCAGCACCGGTAGTCGGGATGCCTCAGGCGCCGCCCGCGAGAGTGGGCTCGGCGGTCAGCGGCGCCGCAGTGCCGGGTCGAGGAGCGCGGGCGGGGTGTCGTTCTTCTCGTGTGCGGCCAGGTCGGTGCCGGGGGCGACGACGGCATCGATGGCGTCGAGTACGTCGGCGGCGAGCACGGTGTCGGCGGCGGCGAGCTGCGAGCGCAGGTGGTCCAGGGTGCGGGGGCCGATCAGTGCGGTGGTCACGGCCGGATGCGCGGTCACGAATCCGAGTGCGAGCTGGATCAAGGTCAGGCCGGCCTCGTCGGCGACCTTGGCCAGCTGCTCGACGGCATCGAGCTTGGCCCGGTTGGCGGGTATGGCGGTGTCGAAGCGTTGCGGCATGAACGTGGAGCGGCTGGTGGTGATGTCCTTGCCCTCGCGGATCGCGCCGGACAGCCAGCCCGAGGCCAACGGACTCCACGCCAGCACCCCGAGCCCGTACTGCTCGGTCACGGGCAGCACGTGGGTCTCGATGCCGCGCTGCAGTATCGAGTAGCTGGGCTGTTCGGTGACGTAACGGCGCAGGTGGTACTCGCGAGCGGCCCACTGGGCCTGCACGATGCGGTACGCGGGAAACGTCGAGGAGCCGAAGTAACGGATCTTTCCCGCGCGCTGCAGGTCGGTCAACGCCGACAGCGTTTTCTCGTCATCGGTGCTCGGGTCCCACCGGTGGATCTGGTAGAGATCGACGTGGTCGACACCGAGACGGCGCAGACTGTTGTCCAGCTCGGTGACCAGCCAGCGGCGCGAACTGCCCTGACGGTTGCGCTCGTCACCCATCGGCAGGCTCGCCTTCGTGGCCAGCACGATGTCGTCGCGACGGCCGGCAATGGCCTTGCCGACCAGCTCTTCCGACTCGCCGCCGCTGTACGCGTCGGCGGTGTCGATGACGTTGATCCCGCCCTCAAGGGCGGCGTCGACGATGGCGGTGACCTCGTCCTGGGTGGTGCGCCCGATCCTGCCGAAGTTCATCGCGCCGAGTGCGAGGGAGCTGACCTGCACACCGGTGCGGCCCAAAGTGCGGTACTGCATGACCGTGTTCCTCCATTGCGGGTGAAGCGTGGTGGCAATACAGGGCTTGGCCGTCGGGCCGCTGCGGCCCCTGTGGCCTCCGCGGCCCCTGCTCCGACATCGTGAGCAAACGGAACCGCGTTCCGATTAACGATACGGAACGACGTTCCGCTTTGGCAAGCCGGCGGCCGGCCGAGGATGTGGCGCGGGGTACGGCGGCGACCGTGATGGGCGGCCGCTGGGCGCCCCACCGCAGTCGGGTCGCGTTCCTGCCGCGCACCCACGGACATGTGTCCGAGTGGCTCAACCCCGAGTGGCCGCGACGTGTGTCCGTGAGGCCGGCGTCAGCGGTGGGTCCTAGCCTCGTCCTCTAAGGACCAACGTCATCACCCGGAGGGCAGCACCATGGCCTCGATGCCGCAGAAGATCACCACCTTCCTCATGTTCGAAGGCAGGGCAGAGGAGGCGCTGACCCTCTACACGTCGCTGTTCGAGGACTCAGGCGTCGTCGACATCACCCGCTACGGGGCTGACGGCCCCGGTGAGGCGGGCACGGTTCAGCACGCCACGTTCTCGCTCGCCGGACAGCGGTTCATGTGCATCGACAGTTACGTCAAGCACGAATTCGGGTTCACCCCGGCGGTGTCGCTGTTCGTCAACTGCGACACCGAGGCCGAGCTCGACCGCCTCTACGCTGCCCTCGCCGACCAGGGCACGGAGCTCATGCCGCTGGGCTCGTACGGCTTCAGTACCAAGTTCGGCTGGGTGAACGACCGCTTCGGCGTCTCCTGGCAGCTGAATCTGCCCGAGGGGCAGTGACCTGGCGCGTGCTGTCCTCGTCAGGGGCGGGGCGGGTTGTCCTCGCCGTACAGCGCGACGAACTCATCGCGCGCCTCCGGCGGCGATGAGTTCGCCGTGCTGCAGCGGGACGGCCATCGACCTCTATGGCGTACTCACGCGCCCTCGTCGTCCGGGGAGTGGGGGATGTCGAGTCCGGCCACATCATGACCGAGCTGCTGCAACCCGCGGGTGACGAGGTCTGCCTCGTGCCAGAGCCGGGCGTACTCCTTCCGCAGGTCCTCGAGACCGGTCACGTACAGACCGCTGGGCTTGTCGCCGACCTGGTCCCAGGCCGCCTGGGCGGTCGCCTCGGCGATGTGTTCGTCGGTGGTCCCGGTGACCTGCCATCGGCTCAGCTGGTCCGCAGCGCCCGACGTGCCGACCGCCACCTGCCGATCCAGGTACCCGCTGACCGCCGTTCGGGCGGCGGCGAGCGCGTCCGGCGGTCCGTTCGCGGCGTTCTGCGACGGATGCGTCATGCCTCCAGAATATCGGTGATTGTCCAGTAGTGCCTGGGCGGCGGCGCCACCGCGGGCCGCTGAAGCAGGCCATCGAACGCGGTGTCCGCAAGGCCTGGCGGCCAGGACCGCGGGTGGTGGCGATCAGCGTGGGGACACCTGGTCATCGGCTGCACGCCGATCGCTGCGCGCGAGCACCGAAGCCCGGCGCCCGGCCAGCTCGTTCCCGGCGGCCGAGTGCCTGTTTCCGATGCCGTCATGCCAGGACAGTCATGGTGATCAAGAGTTCGTTGCGCGCGCCTGTCGGCCGTGGTTGGCTCGCCGGATGGAGCTTCTGTTGACGTCGAGCGGGCTGCGCAACGAGACACTGCAGGATGCGCTGCGGGACACACTGGGAAAGCCGTTCGGGTCGGCGAACGTCGCATACATTCCCACGGCGTCCCTCGCCGAGCCCGGGGACCACGGGTCGCTCGTTGCGGACATGAGCAGGCTGCACGGTCTCGGCTGGCGGGAGTTCGACGTCCTGGAGCTGAACGGCCTGCCCCGGCGGATGGTGCTCGACCGGCTGCTCCACGCCGACGTCATCTATGTCGAGGGCGGCAATCACTACCACCTCGCGCGCAGCATCACCAACAACGACCTGGCCGGCGGCTTCCTGGAGGTGCTGGAGAGTCGGGTGTATGTGGGAGTGAGTGCCGGATCGATGATCTTCAGCCGGAATCTCACCGAGCACTCCGCCGACGTGATCGGGGACGCTGCTGACCTCCATGTGCTCGGCGCGACGACCGTGGACCCGCCGTTCGGTCTCTTCGACTGGTACCTGAAGCCGCACCTGAACTCGCCGGATTTCCCGGAACGGGACGAGGCCTGGGCTGATCGCATCGCCGCGCGGGCGGACTTCCCGATCTACCTCATCGACGACGAGACGGCTGTTCGCGTCAGTGACGACAAGGTGGACGTCATCTCCGAAGGCCGGTGGCGGTTTCATCCGTGACCCAACGCTTGGTGCGGAGCCTGGGGCACGGGGTGGTACGGCGCTCAGCGCCTGATCCTGAATCCGGCATGCAAGGACCGCTCGCGGGCCTCACCACGTGGTCTGGATCAAGGAGAACTGAATCTGACGCGGCAACCGCCGGGCGGTGTTCGTGGGGCCGTGCATGGTCCGTCCGGGCACTGACCCGGCACTTCACCGAGCAGCTGGGCATCAGCCCCGGACGCTGGCTGCTGGACCGGCGGATCGCCGCCACCCGGGCCCTGCTGGAGGAGACCGACCTGCCGGTGGAGACCATCGCGCGCCGGGTCGGCCTTTCCTCGGCCGTCAACCTGCGCCGGCGCTTCCACGAGGCCCTGCGCACCACGCCTGCCGCCTACCGGCGCGCCTTCCGCGTGGACAATGCCGGGTAGGGGGCTTGTTCGGGGCGGCGGACCGTTCTGGCTCGCCGCCGGGCACGACTCGGGTTCGCCCGCAAGCCAGGCAGGCCGGTCCCCAACTACCGTTGCCCCTCATGACAGCCACCGAGATGGACATCAACGGGGAATTGATCCGGGATCTGCTGCGTGAGCAGCATCCGGACCTGGCGGATCGCCCCTTGAAGCTCGGAGCGCGAGGCTGGGACAACCAAGTGTGGCGCCTCGGCGACGACCTCGCCGTCCGATTGCCCTGGGCGACACAGTCCGCGGACGCGCTGCTGCGCAAGGAGCACGCTTGGCTGCCCATCCTCGCCCCGCACCTTCCCCTGCAGATTCCCGTCCCGCAGCGCCTCGGTGAGCCGTCCGAACGGTTTCCGCGGCCCTGGCTCGTCACGACCTGGGTGCCGGGCGAGCCTGCCGACCGCGCCCCCGCCCCGCGCGCCACGGAAGCGGCCGTCACCCTGGCCGCCTTCTTGACAGCCCTGCACCGACCGGCCCCCGACGGGGCGCCCGCGGGCCGAAACCGCGGGGGATGTCCTGATCGTCTTCGCCTTCGCCCAGCGGCACTTCGTGGAAGGGCTCGCGCAGACAGGACTGAAGGGATGAGAGGCGGGTGCGCGTCGCGCCGGCCCGTTACTCCAGGCGGCGTCTGATCGTGCGCATGAGGTCGACGGCTTGGTCCTCGGTGACGGTCTCTCCGGGAGTGGTGGATACGAAGCTGGTCAGGCGCAGGCAGTGGTCCTTGTACGGGCCGCCGACTCTCACGACCCCGTCGCTCGTGCCCTTGTAGGCATTGACATCCAGTTCGTCGGCTATGCGCGTGCCCGGTTCACCGCACTGGGCTCTGCTCTTGTTGACCTTGAGCCACACCACCCAGGTGCTGAGGGCTTGAGGCTGCCGCCAGTGGCATTCATAGCCGTAACTGCCCTCGATGACATCCGATTTTACCTTGGCGCCGATCGCCTGCTCGACCTCTGCGGTGGTCAGCAGGTCGCACGGGCTCGTCCAGGCCACCGACGCCGAGTCGGAGTCCCCGCCCCCGCAACCGGCCAGCACCACCATCATGGAAGCGGCCAGGACCGCCATCGCTCTTCGCATACTGGATTTTGGCATCGTCGCTGTTCCCATGCGGTGCTTTCGACAAGCCCCGTCCGGGACGGTGGTGCGTCGTGCTGGTCAGTGGCGGTGGGCTGTGATGATCCAGGCACGGGAGTCGAAGTACACGCCGTTGCCGGTGTCGTGGGCGGCGAGGGTGGCGCGTAGCCGCGTGCGTGCCTGCTCAGCGGTCGCGGCGTCGAGGTCGGCCAGCAGGTCCTGGAATTTCAGCAGGCGCAGCACATTGTCGAAGGCGGTGACGGTGTCCGGGCCGTAGTAGACAGGCTCGTGCACGTCGGTGAAGGTGACGTCCGTGAAGCCGGCCGCCGTCAGGATGTCTTCCGTGCTGCCCGGGTCGGCGAGGGAGAACGCGTCCCGACCGGGGGCGGGCGGGATGGGTGCGGCGGTTGCGGCAGTGAGACTTTGGCGGATCGCTGACGCCCATTCATTGCGGTCGCGGTCCTGCCAGACCAGCAGCACGAGGCGCGCTGCGGGACGCAGAGCGCGCCCGATATTGGTGAACGCGGCGACCGGGTCGGCGAAGAACATCGTTCCGAACCTGCTGATACAGAGGTCGAAATGCGTCAGTGGGAAGGGGTGAACCTGGGCGTCCGCCAGTTGGTAGCTGACGTTGGGCAGTGCCTGCTCGTCACTGAGCTGACGGGCCCGTTCGAGCATGGGTGCGGAGACATCGACGCCCAGCGCGCTTCCGGCGACGGCGGCGCGGGCCGCCTCGCGCGTGGTCTGGCCCGTGCCACAGCCGATGTCGAGCACTCGGTCGTGGGAGCCGACCCGGGCAGCGGCGCGGAAGCGCTCGTTGTACAGCCGCAACTCCGCGTCGTAGTCGAAGAGTTCGGCAGCTCCGGTCGCGTGCTCACCCGCGGCCGGCTCGGAGCTCGGCGGTGTCTGGGTTCCCTGCTGGTCGGACATCACGGTCACCGTATCCTCTCGATACCGATTTCGACATGTTGTCGGTCGTGCGGATGTCGATGTCTCAAGGCTCTACCGGGCCGTCGCGCAGTACGCCTCGCACCTGGTCCAGCGACACCGTTTCCGGTGGGAACTCCGTCAGCCACCAGGTGGCTCCCGCTGTGGCGTAGGGCGTCGGATCGGCGCCGGGTGGGAGGGCGACGGCGATGTCGTACGGGGTCGTCCGTCCCCGGCGGAGCTCGGTGACGGTGGCGACGATGTCGGCGAGCTGGTCCGGGTGTTCGAGATTGACCGGGAAGAAGCCGTCGTGCCCGGCTGCGCGGCGCAGCGGTTTGACGTTGCCGGGAAGCCCCGCCACCCACACCGGCACGCCGGGCCGCTGCACCGGCCGGGGGAGGAAGGAGATGCCGTCGACGGTGTAGTGCCGGCTGTGGTGGTGCACCGGCTTGCCGGACCATGCGGCGGTGAGGATCTCCAGGGACTCGTCGACCATCTGCCCCCGCCGGCGGTCGTCGAGTTCCTCGCCGGTCGCGCGGAGCTCGTCGGCGAAGCGGTCGCTGCCGAGACCGACGCCGAGGGTGAGGCGGCCGCCGCTGAGCCGGTCCAGCGTCGCGGTCTCCCTGGCGACCTTGGGGGGCCTGCGGCGGGCTAGAGGGGTGACCATGGGGCCGAGCCGAAGGTCCTGGGTGGCGGTGGCGATCGCGGCCAGCGTGATCCAGGGGTCGGCCACCTGCCGGATCGGCGCCCGCCAGCGCAGGTGGTCCCATACGGACACGCCGTGCCAGCCGGCCTCCTCCGCCTCGGCGGCGAGATGTGCGACCACCATCGGTTCGGCGAGATCGTCGAAGATCGGCAGCCAGAGGGCCGAACGCAACCGGGTCATGTCCGGCCGCCTGTGGTGTGCCGGATCAGAGCGGGTACGAACACGTCCCACAGCGGCATCGGGAGGTCGTGCCCCGCGCCTTCCAGGACCAGCAGCTGAGCGCCGGGAACCGTGTCGCGCAGCGCCTGCCCGTGGGGGAGTGGGAGGAACGGGTCATGGTCGCCGTGCACCACCAGAGTGGGCGCCTTGATGTCGGCGAAGCCGTGGGACGGCCCGTCGAAGGTCATCGCGTAGTGGTTGGTCAGGGTGGACGCGATGTTGCGTGTGCGGGTCACGTCCCGCTCGACCAGCGCACGCGTGGCGGTTTCGTCGAAATAGGGCGAGCCGCCCGAGTACGCCTTTGCCGAGGCGAAGACGAAGTCCACCACCGCGGCGTGATCGGCGGGGTCCGGGTCGGCGGGGGTGTTGTCGGTGAGCTCGGCCGACGGCGGTGGGAGGTGGTCGTCGCCCGTGGACGTGGAGACGAACGTCAGTGACGCGACCCGGTCGCAGTGGCCCACTCCGAGAATGAGCCCGATTCCGCCGGACATGGACCGGCACACGATGTGGGCGCGCTCGATGTTCAGGGCGTCCAGGATGCCGAGTGCGTCCCCGGCCAGGTCGGTGAACGTGTAGCCCGGGTGCCCGGGCGGGTAGCTGGTGGATCTGCCGGTGTCCCGGTTGTCGTAGCGGATCACGAACCGGTCGCCGTGTGCGAGCTGTTCGCACAGTTCGGCTTCCCACCAGAGCATGGAGGCGGCCGCACCATCGATGAGGAGGACCGCCGGGTTCGCGGGGTTTCCGAAGGTCTCGACGCACAGCTCGATATCGCTGATTTCGACGAGCTTCTCGCCGTGGGAAAGGTTGTGGGTCATGAACCCCACGCTAGGCCAGGCCATCCATCGCGAAAAGCGATAGAATCCGATCGAAGCAATCACGATCAGCGATGTCTATGAGCTCCGAGGGGCCCCGTGCCTGACGTCGAACTGCGGCATCTCACCACGCTGGCCGCCGTCGCTGACGAGGGCTCGTTCGGGCGGGCCGCCGCGCGGCTGGGGTACACCCAGTCGACGGTGAGTCAGCAGATCGCGGCGTTGGAGAAAGCCGTCGGCGGTGCCGTGTTCGACCGGCCCGGCGGGCCGAAACCGGTGCGGATCACCCCGCTCGGCGCCGTGGTGCTGGCACACGGACGCGAGTTGCTGGCGAAGGCCCAGTCGATGGCAGCGGCCGTGGACCGGTTCAAGGCCGGCGACGGCCGGGTCGACATCGGCACCTTCCAGAGCGTGTCCAACGTGATCCTGCCGCTGGTCGTCCGCCGGCTCCGGGACGAGCACCCCGGCTGCGACATCAGGCTGTTCGAGGAGGAGACCGACCGGCCACACGTCGGTGAACTCGACCTGATGTTCTTCGACGGCCGTGTCGACGGCGACGTCGAACACCTCAAATTGCTCGACGATCCCTACTTGCTGGTGGCACGCCGCGGCACTTTCCCCGACGGACCGGTGGATCCGGCCGGACTCGACGCCGCACCGATGGTGGCGCACCCACCGATCTGCGACCAGGCCCGGCTGGAGCAGGCGCTCGCACACCGCGGCGTGCGGCCGCGGATCGTGTTCCGCACCGCCGGCAACGAAACCGTGCTGTCGATGGTGCGCGCCGGCATGGGTGTGGCGGTACTGCCGCAGCTCGCCGTCGGCGGTGCCGACGTCGGCTCCGATGAGTCGCTGTCCATCCACGAACTCCGGCCGGCGCTCCCGCCACGCGAGATCTTCCTGCTGTGGCAGGCGGATCGGACCCACTCCCCACTCGCGGCACGGGCGATCGAGATCGCCGTAGACGTCGTAGGCATGATCGCCGAGCGCGCGTGAGCAGGGAGGGGAGCCGGTCATGACTCGGTGTGTGACAGGGCCGCGGGTGGCGCAGTCGCCCCGCGATGCTTGATGTTGACGGGTGAGGCCTTGGCCAGTGCAACCGGGTTCAAGAAGCGCAGCGGACCGATCAGGCGGGATGCGAACAGATGCATGTGCCGGGGCGCCGATTCATCGCGCGCTGCCGCCGAGAACATCAGCCGCTCCATGGGATAGAACGGACGGGCCTTGGCGAAGTCGGCGGCCAGAAACTGGTGGCCGCGCAGCCGGCGCCGGTGCCTGCGCGCGTACATCGCGAGTGACCTGTCGAGGTGGTCCTGGCCGGCTGCGGCTGGGGCGACCGCCTCTGCCAGCCATAGCGCGGACTGCAGGGCCCACCCGCATCCCCACAGGGGATCGCCGGTCAGGACGGCGTCGCCGATGAACGCGACGCCCGGTGCGGTCGGCTTGCGGCTGTGCAGCGGGTAGTTGCCCGTCAGGTGCGTGGGCAGTTGTCAAGAGAGTCGTGGATCGGGTGATGTCGCCGCGGAGCGCACTCGCGCTCATTGCGCAACAAGAGGTTGCGGATGGCCGGTGCCGCCACTAGAGTCATGTGCAACCAATGGTTGCCTATCGGAGGGTCCGTGATGGAGTTCGGAAAGTTGGAGCGCGAGATCCGGATCGACGCGGCACCGGAGATCGTGTTCGATGTGGTGAGTCGTCCCGAGCACATCAAGATGTGGTGGTCCGATGACGCGTCGTTCGAGCCTGCGCCAGGAGCGGTCGGCGAACTGGTGTGGGGCGACCGTGCCGGGGTCGAAGCGATCACGGTGGTCGACGTGGATCCGCCCCGCAGGTTCGCGTTCCGCTGGGTCGCTCCTGAGGGTCAGTTGCCCGATGCGGACAACTCTCTCCTGGTCACCTTCGAGCTCGAGCCCTCCGGAGACGGCACGGTCGTGCGCCTGACCGAGAGCGGCTGGCGGGAGAAGGGCTGGGAAGCCGCCGTGCTCGAGGAGTCCTTCCACGACCACGAGCGCGGCTGGGACCTGTTCCTGCCCAGGCTGCAGAGCTACGCCCCTTCCGCGGTGCCGCAGTGACCGTCGCCGTCGACGACGAACTCTGGTCGGCGATCGGCGACCCGAGCAGGCGCCGCCTGCTCGACCTGCTGCTCGCGGAAGGAGTCGGTACGCCGACCAGCCTGAGCGAGCGTCTCCCGATCTCGCGCCAAGCGGTCACCAAGCACCTGGGCGTCCTCGATCGCGCAGGCCTCGTGCACGCGACACCGATGGGCCGCGAGCGGCGCTACGAGGTCGACGAGGCGCAGCTGGCCCGTGCCGTCCGGCAGCTGAATGAGGTCGGCAAGACGTGGGATGCGCGACTGAACCGCATCAAGCGCATCGCGGAAGAGATCCAGCGTCAGAGACGCGACTGACCGACAGGCCGCCGGAAGAGATCACACCGCGCTGCCTGCGTCATCATCCGGAAGAACCAGTCACCTGTGGAGGACACCATGAGTGGATTGCTGCTCGGCGACAAGAACGCCGTGATCTATGGAGGCGGGGGCGCCATCGGCGGCGCCGTCGCGCGGGTGTTCGCCCGGGAAGGCGCGAGGGTCTTCATCGCCGGGCGGACGCAGGCGAAGCTCGACGCCGTGGCGCGTGATATCGCCGCCACAGGTGGAAGGGTCGAGACCGCGCAGGTCGACGTTCTCGATCAACAGGCGGTCGAGAAGCACGCCGATGCGGTCGCGGCGACGGCCGGCACCATCGACATCGCCCTGAACGCCGTGAGTGTCATGCACGACCAGGGGACCTTGCTGGCGGACCTCTCGCTGGAAGAGTTCATGCGGCCGATCGATGGCTTTCTGCGGACGTTGTTCATCACCAGCAAGGCTGTGGCACGGCACATGGGCCGCGAGCGTCCTGGCGTCATCCTGACCCTGTCCGAGCCGGGTTCGAAACTGGCGGTGCGCGGCATCCTGGGGCACAGCGTGAGCGCGGCCGGCAAGGAGGCCTTCTCGCGGGTTCTGGCCGCGGAGCTGGCACCCGACAACATCCGGGTGATCTGCATCCGTCCACACGCTGTCGTCGATGCGCCGGCAGCCGGTTCCTACACCAAGGACCTCTTCAAGCAGACCGCGGCAGCGGCCGGGCAGTCGGTCCAGGAAATGCTCGAAGGCGGGGGGATGGTGCAGGGGACGCTTCTCAAGAGGCTGCCCACGCTCTCCCAAATCGCGGAGACAGCCGCGTTCCTGGCTTCGGATCGGGCTGGAGCCATGACCGGAACCATCGCCAATCTGTCCGCCGGCGCGCTGGTCGACTGAGGCCGCCATGTCCGGCGGCGATCGCTTGCGGTCCTCGGTCGGGCGACCTGCTCCTATGGTCAAATCCCACCCCTGTTGAGTAAGGTGCACTATAAACGAGCACCTATTACCAATCAGGGGAGACGGGCGGCGATGCCGGACACCAGGATCAGTGAGCTCGTGCGGATGTGGATCAGCGGCTGGGTCGTCTCCCGCGGCAGCTCGGACCCGATCGACGAGCCGTGGGGGTGGACGATCGACGTCGGGCAGCCCCAGCACGTCGCCCGGCACGTGCTGCCGGAGCCCTCCGAAGCCGATGTGCGCAAGATCGTCGCCGCGACGAGCGCGCCCGGGACGTGGCTGAAGCTGTTCGCCGAGGAGCAGGCGGTCCTGCCCTGGGCCGGGCCGGGCTGGCGGTGCGACAGTCCCGGGTTTCTGATGACCTGCCACCTGGGACCGGAGCACCCTGAGGTGCCGGCCGGGTACACGCTCACCAGTTGGACCCGGGGTGGCGTCGGCCGAGTGCTGGTCCGCACGCCTGCCGGGCACTTCGCCGCCCGTGGACAGATCGCTCAGGCAGGCGCCCATGTCGTGGTCGACCAGGTCGAGACCGCCGCCGAGCACCGGCGCCAGGGGCTCGGCGGCCTGGTGATGCGCACGCTGCAGAGCACCGCGTACGAAGCCGGTGCAAGGACCGGCGTCCTGGTCGGTACGCCCGAGGGCCGGGCGCTCTACTCCTCGCTGGGCTGGACCATGCACTCCCCGATGACGAGCCTTTGCTACGAGCCGTCGGCTGCCGCTCGGTGAGATCGCTCTCCGGCCAGGCCTCGCCTTCGGAGAAGGCCCATGCCCGATGTGCCTGGAGCGGCTCTCCCTGAGGCGGTCCACGGTCTCAGGGCCGCTCCTCGGCGTTGCCGGCGGCGTCGGCACTGCCGAGGAGCGGTCTCCAGGGCAGGGCGTCGCGCCAGCGCCCGTCGTCGCGGGCCCAGCTCTTGACCACGTCGGCCACCACGTCATGGCCGTACATGTCGAACGGGGCGGCGATGTCGGCCTGGAAGTGGGCCTGGGGCCCGCCCTCGCGGTACTCGATCAGGCAGCTCAGGTCGTCGTTGAGGTGGACCTGGATGAAGTGTTCTCCCGGCAGTGGCGGATCGACGCGTTCGACGATGACGAATCGATGAAGCAGGTTCATCTCGCTGAGCAGGTCGTACAGCTGGTCCTCGTGGGGGTCGTCCCACGTGTCCCCGCTCCAGGTCCGCGCCCGCACCCGCGTCACGATCCGCTGCCCGCACCCGTCACGTTCTGCTCGGCGTACTTCAGCAATTCATCGATGGTGATCTCGCGCTTCCCCGAGGCCCCGGAAAGGGTCAGCGCCGTGTCCCACTCGGCCCGGGAGACCTCGCCGGCCGCGTTCTCCCATTCGACGTGACTGCCGGGCGCGTCTTCCAGCAGCGGCAGTTCGCGCAGCAGCCGGGACAGGGGTGCCAGAACGCGGTCGGGGCCCTTGCTGCCGCCCTGGGTGCGGGTGTTGGTGTAGCTCAGCTTCAGGAAGGGCACCTGCTCGCGCTCCAGCTTGGTGGGCTGCAGCATCTTCCTGAACCTTTCCCACGCCTCGTCCTCGGTCTCGGTCCCGGAGAATTCGTTCCGGTATCCGGGAAAGACCGCAAGCGTCGCCTGGTGGAGCTCGGGAAGCGCCTGGGAATGGTAGTCGTGCACGGCGGGACCCACCGCGACAATGGTGTCGAACTCCCAGCCGGGATACGAGAACCCCCCGACGGCGACCAGCGGCCGGTCCCCGGCGGCGAACTCCGCGCTGTGCTCACGGGCGAACTCCAGAACGGCGCGGGCCAGCCCCGCGTCGTACCGGCCCATGACGTTCATCTGCAACGACCGGCTCTTGTCCGGGGTGAGGACAGCGTCGAAGTTGAACACCGCGCGCGACCAGTGCCAGGCGTCCGGCAGCCCCTCGACCGGTGTGGCGCCCGGGAGCGCGGACACCGTGGATGTGAGGTCCATCGTCTGTCTCCTTCTCGTTGTCCCGCCCCGTTAGGTGCAGGAGTAGTTCGGCCCCGTGTCCTGGCGGTAATTGTCCATTTGAGAGCCGCCGCGCGAGTTCTCGCTGCGGGTCATGGGCTCCAGGTTATCGACGTCGTTGTAGAAATCGGCGCGCGCGGCGCGGTCGGTGTTGAAGCCGGTCTCGTTGTAGTGGTCGACACACGGGTGCAGGTGTTCGTAGGTCAGGATCTTCGGGTCGCCGGGAATGGACTCACCGCGGGAGTTGAACCAGTCGAGTTCGCTGCGCGGGATCCGCTGGCCCTTGTTGGGCCCGTCCAGGTAGACCGGCGTGCCGCCCTGCGCGATGCCCTGCTCGGTCCATTTCGCGGTCATCGCGTCATGGGTGCTCTGGCGGTAGCTGCTCGGGAACTCGCTGTCGCGGTTGTGTCCGACCGACGGCGGGGAGTTCGGGTCGCGCATCCACAGCCCTCCAGGGCCGTTGATCGAGGCGAGTCCGAGCGGGTCGCAGAAGGTGAACGGGTTGGTGACGTAGGCGTAGTCGTTGGGGTCCGGGGACAGGCCGAGCGGGTCCGGGGAGAGGTAGCGGGCCGTATCCGGGTCGTAGTGCCGGAAGTAGTTGTAGTGCCAGCCGGTCTCCGGGTCGGCGTACTGCCCGGGGAAGCGCAGCGGGCAGTCCACCTCGGCGCCCTCGGAGGAGCCGGGGAGGGGCGTGCCCCAGGTGGTGGTGCGCAGCTGCCAGGCCAGCCGGCCGTCGGGTGAGACGAGTTCGGCCGGGGCACCGGACAGGTCGGTGACGATGGCGTGGAAGCGGACGTCGGTCACGGAAGGGTCGGAACGGCCGGGTTCCCGGTCGAGCTGGGTCAGCGGCCGGTGGGTGCCGGAGGCGTAGTCCCAGGTGGTCGCGGCGCCCGTGCTGGTGATCTGCTCGGCCAGCCGGGTGCCGTCCCAGCTGAAGCGGGTCTCCTGCGCGACCGTGCCGTCCTCGGCGAGGCGCTGCTTGGCCGTGCGGCGGCCCGCCGGGTCGTAGTGATAGGCCCACCGGGTGCCGTCGGAGGTGACGGTGCCGGTCAGCCGGTCGTCGCTGTTCCAGGTGAAGGTGCTGGTACGGGTCTGTCCGTTCAGCAGCCGTGTGTGGCGGCGGATCAGCCGGCCCTGGGCGTCGTACTCGTAGGTGGTACGGCCCGACCGGCGCAGACGGTTGCCGGTGAACTCGCGGGTGGGATCCGGTGCGCCGGTCTCCGGATCGGTACCGGCGTGGGCGGGGGTGTCGGCGTGTGTGAGGTTTCCGGCGCTGTCGTAGGCGTAGGTCTCGGTCCACCCGTGGGCGTGCACCGCGGTGACGCGGCCCTCCGCGTCGAGGTCGAAGCGCCGGCTGCCGCTCGTCAGTTCCTGAATCCCGCCGAGGAAGCCGTCGGCGCGGTAGGCGTACTCACGCTGCTGCAGGATGGAGCCGGCGGCGCTCCCGCCGTGCGACACGGTCTGGGCGCTCAGCCGGCCACTGACGTCCCAGCTCTGGGTGAGCGAGAGATCGGGTCCCAGGGCGCGGGAGGTCTCCCGGTTCACCTCGTCGAAGTCGAAGTCGATCCGGTTGCCGTCGGTGTCCAGGGTCACGGGCCGGCCTGCGGCGTCGTACGTCCAGGTGGAGAGGGTGCCGGCCGGGGTGCGCCGCTGCGTTCGCCGTCCGAGGACGTCGTAGGCGTAGGTCGTCGTGCGGCCGTTGATGGTCTCCGAGAGCGTCTGTCCGAAGACGTCGTACTCGTGGTCCACGGTGGTGGTGGCATTGGCGGCGCGGAGCACGCCCCCGGCCGGGTCGTACGTGAAGGTGCTGGTCCCGTGGACCGAGTGCTCCTTCACCGGTCGTCCCAGGACGTCCCTGACGAAGGTGGTCGTCTCGCCCGCGCCGTTGGTCCGGGCGGTCAGCTGCCCGGTCGGGTCGGGCGTGTAGCGCAGGGTCCGGCCGGCGAAGTCCGTCTCCTGGACCAGCCGGCCCGCCGCGTCGTACTCGTAGTCCCAGGTCAGACCGCGGGGATCGGTGACGGTGGCGAGCCGCGCCTCGGTGTCGTAGCCGAAGGTGTACCGCGTGCCGTCCGCGGTGGTGCGGGTGGCCGGGTGGTGGAAGTGGGTGAAGGTGTAGCGGGCCGTGTTCCCGATCCGGTCGGTGTGCGCGACCAGATTGCCCTCACCGTCCCACTCCCAGGTCTCCAGGGCGCCGTCCGGGGTCTCGCGCCAGGCGGGTTTGCTCTCGGTGGTCCAGCCGTAGCGTTCGACGCGCCCGAGGGCGTCGGAGACGGTGTGGACGCGGCCGAACGCGTCGCGTCGGGCGGTGGTGGTGTGGCCGAGCGGGTCGGTGAGCACGAGGGGCAGCCCGGCCGGGTCGGCGGTCACCCGCCGGGTGTGGCCCTGGGCATCGGTGGTCGAGGACGGGCAGCCCCGCTCGTCGTACGTGTAGCGCGTCGTGGCGCCGCCCGGGTCGACGACCGACAGCCGGTTGCCCCGCTCGTCGTATGTGTACCGCCAGGTCGCGCCGTCCACTTCGACGACCTCTACGGGCTGCGCCCGGTCGTTGAAGACGGCCCGCATGGTGTGTCCGTCGGGCCGGGTGAGGGAAGCGACGTTGCCGGCTTCGTCGTAGCCGTAGCTGACGGTGCGACCGAGGGCGTCGGTCACGGAGTCCAGGCGGTTGTCGGCGTTCCACTCGCGGATGGTGGTGTTGCCCTCGGCGTCCGTCCGGGCGGTGAGCTGACGCAGTTCGTTGTACCGGTAGGTGGTGGTGTGGCCCAGGGAGTCCGTGTACCGGTTGACGCGGTTCTCGGTGTCGTAGTCGATGACGCAGTCGAGGAAGCCGTCCGAGCCCGTACCGCGGACACAGCGGTCCGCGCTGTCGTACTCCCACCGGTACCAGCTGCCGTTGCGGTCGACGCGCTCGATGATCCGGCCGTCCGCGTCGTACGCGAGAAGTGCCGCGTGGCCCACCGCGTCGACGACGCGGGAGAGGTCACCGTTGACGTCGTAGGCGTAGCGGCGCAGGACGGTGCCCTCGGGGCCGTCATCGGTGTCGAGCAGACGCAGGGCGGTGATACGGCGCTCATGCGTCTCGACCGCGATCCGGTAGCCGCCGCTGTGCCGGACCTCGACGGGCGTGCCGTCCTCCAGCCGCTCGATGTCGATGCGGTGGCCGTTGCGGTCGGATATGGCACGCAGCGGCAGCGCCACCAGCCCGTTGAAGGCGCCGGGAGGCGGCTCGGCCAGGGTGAAGTGGCGGGTGTGGCCGGTCGCCGGATCGGTGATGCGTATCTCTCCGCCGGGGGTGCCGTCCCAGTGCAGCGGCCAGCGCGGGCCGTGGTGCGGCAGGACCGCCATGTCGGGGCGGGGCACGGAGTAGGCCAGCAGCATCCCGTCCTCGGCGGCGAGGACGAGCCCCTCGGCGTCGGCCTCCAGCCGCTGGTCGAGGGTGGAGGTCCATGACGGGCCGAACCAGACTCCGGAGCGGTACGACGAGATGTGGGTGCGCTCGATGACGAGCTGGAGCAGGCCGGGCAGCTCCACGTCCGTCTCGGAGAGGAGCATTTCACCGGAGACCATGTCGATCGGGTCGCCGCCCTTGCAGCGGCCCTCCATCGGCTTGCCCGCGCCGATTTCATCCTTGGCGCCCTTGCGCAGGGAGTTGTAGGCGTCCCGCAGGCCCTGGCCGCCCTTGCGGAGGCTGTTGGCGACGTTCTCCAGGGCCTTGCCGCTCTTGAGGAGCGCGGGCAGGTTCTTGGCCATCTTGGCGAGGCCGCCGAGGGTGGTCAGGCCCTTGAAGCCGGGGATGCAGTCCATCGCAGCGAAGAGCACGTCCCAGAGGCCGGCTTTGCCCTGCGCGTATTTGATGAGGGTGTCGGCGAGCACCACGAGGGCTGCGGCCAGCACGATCCAGGCGAGCGGCCCGCCGATGATCATCACGATGATGCCGAGGACGGCGACGATCACCTTGCAGACGGCGACGATCTCGTCCCAGTGGTCGGCGACCCAGTCGACCGCCTTCTCCCACCAGTGCTTGTTCTTGATGCCGGCGTCCGAGGCCTCGTGCAGGGCGTGTTCAGCGGTGCTTGCGGCGGTGTCCCGCAGATGGGCTGCCTGCGCGGCGAGTTCTTTCGCCGCGTCCAGGCGCTGCTGGGCGTCGTGGACGGCGGTGTTCGCGGACTTCTGGGCGTTGGAGGCGTCCAGAGCGTTACGGGTGGCGGTGCGGACCTCTTCTGCGGACGGCGGTTCCACGCCCGGCTTGGGGTCGGCCTGGTACTCCTTGGACTTGTCGCCGGCCCGCTTCACCCAGTCATTGGCGTTGGTCTGGGTGGCTTTGGCGGCATCGAGGTCCTGGCGGGCAGCACGACCTTGCGAGAGGGCCCGGTCGGCGTCGGCCTGTGCGGTCTCCAGCTTCGGCCAGTACGTCTCCAACGCCCCGGACGCCAGCCGGTAGGACTTCTCCAGTTTGTCCAGTTCGCCGGGCAGGTCGCCGAACTGCTCGCGATACGCGTCGGCTGCCAGGCCGGCCCAGTCCTGCACCGCGTTGTTACCGCTCAGCCCGCGGACGGACCGTAGGGCCGAGGACACGTCGTCGGCGAAGTCGCCCAGTTTGCGGGCGAGTTCCTTCACCTCGTACGGGTCCCCGGGGACCGGATCCCGGTCCAGGTCCAGCACATGCCAATCCGTCGGACGATTCGCCACTTTGTGCCCCCGTGCATCCATCACCGCCGAACGTTCGACGTTTTGCTTGAGCTTGACCTTATCGACATTCGGGTGGCGGAGGCACATCCGGAAGCGAAGCCTCCACCCGACCCCCACGTCCGAGGGTCCGGAAGGTGCGGTTGACGGTCAGGAAGACTGCCGGGGGCAGCAGTTCGGTTCCCGGTCCGGCGCGCCGGTGGGCATCGAGGCGCACGTCGGCCGCAGGGAAGGCCGCGGACGGGAGAGGAACCGCGCGGGCTGCCGTCATTCCTGCGGAGCTTGGTCCGGCGCGATGTTCACGTCTTTCGTCGTGGTGATCTGATCGATCTCCGAGGTTCGTACCGTGACATTCATCGTCCAACTGCCCGCCATGGGGAGCTTGACGCTCTCCGTGCCCCAGTAACCCCCACGGTTGACGATCTTGGAATCCAGCGGGCCGATACTCTGTTTGCGCAGCGTGAAGGTGATGCGTAGTTCTGGGACGGTTGCGATGCCGCCGTCCCCGGCGAAAATGACCGCCTGCAGCGTGTTGTCACCTACGCGCGCGGGTTCAAGGGTCACTTGTACCTGTCCACGCCCGCCGTGGGTGCCCATGTCGAAGGGGACCAGCACGGTGGCAATGCCCGGGACGGTTGTCGAGGCGGCTTCGGCGGACTGCTCGATGGTTGCTCGACCGGGTTGCGTTCCGGTGAGGGCGGTGGAGATCGCCAATACCGCGATGCCTATGGCAACTTCCGTTCCGACCGTGCGGAGCAGTCGGCGACGTGGGCTGGGAGAGGCAGCCGGCTCAGTGGGATCCGGGCCGGAGCCGACGGCGGGAGGGTCGTCGTCCGGTGCCGGGAGCGAGCGGCTGCCGCCTGCCTCGTGTGACACACCGACCAGTGCGCTCACATGGGCGGACGCTCTGCCCGCCAGGACACGCGGTTCACTGGAATCGCGGATCAGCTCGCCTGTCCACTTGCGGGAATAGGTCGCGGCGGCCAGCAGCCCGAGAACGACAAGGGTCTTGAGGGTCAGCCATCGTCCGTAGGACGTGCCGGTGAGGGCATCCCATGAGCCGAGCTGACGCCAGGACTGGTAGATGCCGGTGCCGAGGAGAGCCACGACCGAGGCGAACGCGATGCGTGAGAACCGGGAAATGGCAGTGACTGGTAGTGAAGAGTCCTGGGACGAGCGTCGGAGGGCGATGAACAATGCGGCCAGACCCCCCGTCCACAGGGCCATGGCCAGGAGGTGGACCATCGCGACCGGGATCGCCAACGGCACTTGAATGCCCACAGAGGCGTGTTCCGCTGCCGCCCAGGTCAGCGCGAGGGCGAGCGCCAGAACGACGCCTGTCACGATCAGAGTCCGGTGTCCTGCCCGCTCCGGCCACCAACCGGCCGTGGCGTTCTCTTTCCCGGGTGGGTCCCGAACCGGCGTGTGGCTCAGCGTCCTTGTGGTCAGGAAGAGGAAGATGCCCGCTACGGTGAGAAGCGCGATTCTCCCACCCAGCGCCGCGCCGGGCCTGGTGTCCAGGGTCCGACGCACCGCGGCGAGCTCGAAGCCGGAGCCAGGACTGCTGCCGGTTTCATACGGGCCGCGCAGGATGAGCATGGCCAGCGTCGAGACGAACAGGACGCACCAGCCGGCGACCGCGAGCCGTTGCAGCCGACGCTGCCCTGCGCCGGCCGGCCAGCACACCAGCACGAAGGCCGTTGCACCGACAAGCAGCGAAAACCCTAGGTAGGCAACGTATCTGCCGAGGTCGTAGAGACGCCCCGCGGCTGTGTCGCCGGCCGACGACCGGGGCACGATCGCCGACGTCGCCGAAGGCTCGCCGACCGAGAAGGTGAAGGCGCCGGAGATCGGGTGGCTGTCGGCGGACACGACGCGCCACGCGACCGTGAACGTACCCCTGGGCATGTTCCCGCGGAGCGTGGTCTGCACGGTGCCGGACTTCCCCGCGGCATGCCTGGGCCGTCCCTCGTTGACGCGCCGACCGCCAGGGTCGAGCACCCGGACGGAGTCATCGGAGACCGTGACTCCCTCGGTGAAGGTGAGGGTGACGACCGTCGGTGCTCTCTTGACGATGGCACCGTCCGCCGGGTCGCTCCCACGGAGTACCGCGTGCGAGGCGGCAGAGCCGGCCCCGCCGAGCAGGACCCCCACAGCGACGCACAACAACAGGAGGATGCGCCCCAGGCTTCTACCTCGCGTTGTCCTCTCATCGCGAAGCCGTGCCCGTACCGACCGCACGGGGCGAGCGGCAACACACTGCGCGGAGACACAGAGGGAGACAACTGCGGCGAGGAGCATGCCAAGGAGTACGCACTCCGGCCCTCATCTGCTCAGTAAGCCGAAGGAGGAGTGTCCTGCGGTCACTCAGGGTCCGCGTCAGAAAGGTCTGAGGTCCTCCGGGATCCGCACGGTGATCGTGGCGCGCTTCTCGGCGGAAGTGGCCCCCTTTCGGGCGGCCCATGGCTCGTCGGAGCGCATCCACGCGGGCAGACCCGGCGGCAGGTCGGCTTCGGGGATGGTGGCGAGGTCCGCGGCTGTCAGGGTGCTGCCGTAGCGGACCAACGGTCGGTCGGTGTCGGCGGTGACCGTGCCGTGGAGGGCGTCGAGCGCCGCGTTCCAGCTGGTGAGGAGCTTGGTCATCGCCTCGACCGGGTCGGCGCCGGATGCGGCGGCGCTGTCGGGGTAGGTGGGGTGGAGCACGTGCTGGTAGGCGCCGGTGAAGGCGGCGCCTGCCGGGGTCTTGCGCCAGGTGTGGAAGGCGGTGTCGGCGAGGCTGCCCAGCGCGATGACGGCCTGGATCGGGTTGTGCCCCGTCAGGGCGTCGAGCCAGGCGTGCCGGTGGAGGGCGATGTCCGGGTCGGTGGCGTGCGCGTTGCCGGCGTGCTGGCCGTACACGCTGTACAGATAGGTGTTGATCATGACGTAGCTGGTGTCGATGCCGAGCTTGCCCAGGAAGCCCTGGAAGCGGCGGCCGGCGGTGCCGACGAGGATGCGGCGGGCGATGGCTTCGTGGGCGGCGGGGTCCTGGCCGAGGACCAGGACGCGGGCGGTGCCGTCGAGCCGTCCACGGTGGAAGATCGGGCCCCACTCGATGCGGAAGTCCTCGGCCGGATAGACCTCCGGGCCCGGGTAGGAGCGCGCCAGGGTCGCATAGGGCTCGAGGGCGTAGCCCGGGTCGAATTCATGCACGTGGGGCTCCTACTCCAGGTGGGCGAATGGATATGCCAAATGGTGACATATCGGTAGGCGCACGGCATTCTGGAAGAGGGCCATGGTATTGGCCCGAACGCTTCGACGGTCGTCCCTTGTGGGCGCAGCGAAGGGACGCACCTATGCCGCCCCCAGCCAACGCCCCGGACACCTCACCGTTCGCACTGCGCGGGCGGCTTGTCACCCTCGACCCGCACAACACCGTCGTCGCCGATGGTGTTCTGTACATCAGGGACAGCGTGATAGAGGCGGTGCAGCCTGCCGGGGCGCCCGCACCGCCGGGGTTCGAGGACATCGGTCCGGTCGTCAGCGGCGGCACGATATACCCCGGTCTGATCGAACTGCACAACCATCTGCCCTACGACGTTCTGCAGTTGTGGCCGGTGCCCAAGAAGTACAGCAACCGGTCGCAGTGGGGCGGTAGCCGGAACCCCGACTACCACCGCCTGGTGACCGGACCGATGACGGTGCTCGGCGAGGATCCCCGGCTGATGCCCGCCGTGGTGCGGTACGTCGAGGCCAAGGCCCTGGTCAACGGGACGACGACGAGTCAGGGCATCGCTCTGTTCAGCAACGCCGGGGCGCGCCGGATGTATCGGGGGATCGTTCGCAACGTCGAGCAGACCGACGACCCCGCGCTGCCGGAGGCCGGCTCCCGGATAGCCGATGTCGAGGCGGTGGACGCGGCCCGGTTCCTGGCCCGGCTGCGGCAGCCGCACCGGCTCCTGCTGCATCTGGCCGAGGGCACCGACGCTGCCGCGCGTGCGCACTTCCAGGCTCTGGAGTTCCAGCCGGGCCAATGGGCCATCACGGAGAACCTGGTCGGCATCCACTGCACCGCGCTGACGGGCGAAGACTTCCGGATACTCGCCGACCACGGCGGCTCGATGGTGTGGTCGCCGCTGTCCAACCTGCTGCTGTACGGGAAGACCGCCGACATCGCGGCCGCCAAACAGGCCGGCGTTCTCATCGGACTGGGCTCGGACTGGGCCATCTCCGGAAGCAAAGGCCTGCTCGGTGAACTCAAAGCCGCCCGTCTGGCATCCGACGCGGCTGGGGGAGTGTTCTCCGACCGCGAACTGGTCGCCATGGCCACCCGGGACGCGGCCACGATTCTGCAGTGGGACCAAACCCTCGGCTCGCTGCGGCCCGGCATGCGCGCCGACCTGCTCACCATCTCCGGCGCTGCCGGCGATCCCTACGGATCCCTGATCGACGCCGGTGACGAGGACATCCGCCTCGTCACCATCGACGGCGTCGCCCGCTACGGCACCCGCCGGCTCATGACGGCCCTGGCTCCCGGGGCGCCGCTGGAAGACACGGCCACGGGCGCCCCCGCCGATCATGTACTCAACCTCCAGCAGGATTCCGCCGACCCGATCGTCGCCGGGGTGACGCTGGCCGAGGCCACCAGCCGGCTCTCCCACGCGCTGCACGACCTGCCGGCGCTGGCAGCACGAGCCGCGCAGCCGCGGGTGACGGCCCGGCCCGACGGCGACCTGCACTGGCAGCTCGCACTCGACGAGATACGACCCACCGGCGCGGAGCTGCGCCCACGCCTGGCACTGCGCGGCAACGGCGGGCAGCCGACGGGGCCGCAGATCGCAACACGCCTTGCGCGGCAGGACGGGCTCGTCCCGCTGTCCCTCGACGGCTTGACCGCCTCGTCCGACACCGCCTTCCTCGCCCTCCTCGCCGACGAGGCCAACCTGCCCGACCACTTCGGAGCCCAGCTCTCCGACCTCCTGACCTGACGGACTTGAACGACTCGGCCCGGACTCCGTTCCTCGGATGCGAAGCGCCGGCGGTACCCGGCGGATACCTCAGTTGGCGGGAACCGGTCACCGACCACTGGTGGCAGCAGGTCTGGTTCGACACCGCCAAGCCCCAGTTCCGCGACCTCGGAAAGCTGACCGCCCGCGCGGGCAGCCTGCGCTCCGCCATCGATTCCCGCACCAAGACGGCGCTACGCATCGCCGACAGCGGTCCGCAGTCCGACCGCTTCACCTCAGCACAGACCCTGACCGCGCTGGTCAAGAAGTCCACCACCTCACGCGCCGACGCCTGGCGGACCCAGATTCAGGGTCTCCAGTCAGGTCAGACCCTGGAAGGCACCTGGGAAGGCGGAGCCAAGGACCATGGGTGAGGGGAGAGCGGACCCCAAAGGCCCCAAGGACCCGAAGGGCCGTAAGAATCCCGAGAGTTCGGAGGGCTCCGTGGGCTCCGAGGACAGCAAGGCGCGCGCGGATCGGATCCATGCGCTGATCGAACGGTCCAAAGCCGGTCGGACACCAGAGGAACCGCCGGAAGACGAAGAGCCTCGTGCAGCCAACCCGCGCGAGGCGATTCACCGCCGCATGCGCGAACTTGACGCCGACGCGTCAGAGGTTCCGGACTCCGATGACCCCGCGGCCCCGAAGGGGGACGCGACTCCCAAGGGGCCGGCCTCCCCGCCGGGCAGGGCGTAGCGCCCGGACGCGTGAAATTCCACCTCGACGCCGTGTTGTGCGTGCCCATCGCCTATGCCCCCGGTCTACTTTCGGTCCGTCCGTCCCCTCAGTCTCGGAGGCTCTATGGACTGGTCCCGGCCCATGCTCGCGGCGAGCGGCAGGCGATTCCTGGCAGTGGTCCCACTGCTCGGAGCAGCGGCCCCGCTGCTCCTCGGATGCTCGTCAGGTGGTGGCAACGACAGCCCCTCCGGCGGGACGTCCGCCACTTCGGAGGAGTCTCTCGACCCGAACGCAACCCCACCGGTGGAGGGCTCGGAAGAGTCCAGCGAGGGTCAAAAAGAACTGCGAAGCCGAACGGCGGCTTCAAGGACGGTCCCAAACCGTCCGCCAAATTCTCCGGGCAGTGGCCCAACCCGGTCAATGTGGATGTGAATAACACCACCGGAGCCGCCTACGAAGCGCAGTTGGAGTTCCATGACTGCACCCCCGGGCAGCCGGCCCAGTCGGTGAGTAGACACATCTCGGTGGCGCCGGGGGCGAGCTACTTCGACGAATTCCATCTCGCCGCCACTGCACCGCGCATTACGCACACTATGTGCGGCACCCTGGTCCAGGACGGCGGCGGCCCCGTCACCACGTTCAGCGATCCGATCCATCCGCCCTCGTCCGCCCCGCCCGTACCCTCTGACACCCCCGACAGCCCCGATACCCCGGACAGCCCCGACACCCCCGATACCCCCGATGTCTCCGAAGGACCCGCGACGTCCGACGCGAGCACACCCTGAGCCCGGCCGATCCGGCCCCCGAGCCGGCCCCCGTCCCGGACCCTGCCCCGGCCCCTGTTCCCGACCCGGGCGCCGATCCCGGCACCGGCGGGAACGGGGGCGATGCCGGTGAGCCCGAAGCGGGTCCTTCACCCTGGGCCGGTTGGCTGGGTACGCTCACCACGCTGGTCGCACCCACCACGCTCATCGGGGCGCTGCTGCTCTACTTCGGTTTCGCCTACACCGACGCGCTGTACGAGCAGTTCGGGATCGACGCGGCCACCCTGGGCTTCTCCACCCAGGACTACGCCCTGCGCAGTGGCGGCGCGCTCTTCCTGCCCATCGGGGCGGCGCTGGTCGTCGGATTGCTGGGGGTGCTCGCGTACTACCTGGTCGCGTCACTCGGCCGGTCGGACGCGCCCACCCCGCCGTACGTCCGTTGGGCTTCGCTCGCCGTGATCGCGTGCGGGCTGCTGCTCTTCCTCGTCGGGCTGCTCTGCGGGTTCGATGTGCTCTACGCCGGCTCGCTGGGGACACCGCTGTTCCTGGGCGGTGGTCTGGTGGTGCTGATGTACGGGAGACTGCTCCTCGTCAAGATTTCCGGCGGCCGGTACCCGGTCCTACGGGAGAAGGCCGCGCTGGCCATCGTTGCCGCGCTGATCGTGCTCTCGTCGTTCTGGACGGTGAACATCTATGCCCAGGACCATGGCAAAAGCGACGCTGCTTATCTGACGGACCGTCTGTGGCTCAGACCGCAGGTGGTGCTCGACACCACCGAGCGGCTGTACTTCCAGTACCCGGGAGTGCAGGAGACCGTCCTTCCCGAGGGCACACCGCAGCAACACTTCAGGTTCCGCTACCGGGGACTGCGCTTGCTTGCCCAGTCCGGCGACCGGATGTTCATCATTCCGCAGTCCTGGACTGTGGATCGCGGAAACGTGCTGATCATCCCGTTGGACGCCAACGTCCGGGTCTCCTTCCGACCCGGCTGAGCCACGGAAGACTCCGCCGGTTGTGGTCAGGTCCCAGCACCCGCTCAGTTCTTCACCCGTCGGTGCACGGGGATGTCGCGGGTAGTTCCACAGTGATGCGGATCCCGCCGGCAGAGCGCGGGGTGAGGGTGAGGGTTCCGTCGTGTGCCTGGGTGATGGTTTTGACGATGGCCAGGCCCAGACCGACGCCTGTCCGGGCGGTGTGGATGCGCTCAGTACCGCGCTGGAAGGGTTCGGTGAACGTCGAGACCAGGTGCGGCGAGAGCTGCTCGCCGGTGTTTTCGACGGTGAGTACCACGGTGTTGGGGCCGACGCTGGTGTGGACCCATACGCTGCCGTGTTCCGGCAGGTTGTGGACGATCGCGTTCTGTACGAGGTTCGTGGTCAGCTGCAGCAGGAGTGCCGGCGATCCGTTCGCCGGGGCGACGTCGCCGCTGGTTTCGAGGGTGACGCCATGCTTCTCCGCGAGGGGGAGGAGTGTCTCGGTGGCTCCTTCCGCCATGAGGGACAGGTCGACCGGTTCTCGGGTGAAGGACCTCTGACCGGCGCGGCTGAGCAGGAGCAGTGCCTCGGTGAGGTCGATGGCTCGGGTGTTGACGGCGTGGAGGCGGTCGACGAGTTCACCGGTGTCGTGGTTCGGATCGGTGCGGGCCACGTCGAGCAGTGCCTTCGAGATCGCCAGCGGGGTGCGCAACTCGTGGGAGGCGTTGGCTGCGAATCTCTGCTGTTCGGCGTTGTGCTCTTCGAGACGCGCGAGCATGGCGTCGAAGGCGTCGGCGAGTTCGCGGAACTCGTCCTTGCTGCCCGGTAGCCGGATCCGGTGAGAAAGTGATCCGTTCGTGGCCATGCGGGTGGCGTGTGTGATGCGGGTCAGGGGGGCGAGCATGTGGCCGGCGAGGATCCACCCTCCTACGAGGCCGAACACCAGCAGGATCGCCAGTACTGCGGCCGCTCTCGGCGCGAAGACGTTAAGGAGGCCGGACCGGATGGGAAAGACACCATGCGTGGGCTTGTCATCAGGGTTGATGAGCATCGCACGGTCCGGGACATAACGGAGGAGGAAAACCCACACGGCCGCGAGCAGCAAGGCACCGGCCACCATGAGGAATCCGGCGTAGCTGAGGGTGAGTTTGAGGCGAACGCTCATCCCAGGTGCCCTATCCACGGTCTTCTCCTCCGTGGACGGCCCCGGGTTGCGTGTCGATGCGGTAGCCGACGCCTGGCACGGTGGTGATGATCCAGGGTTCGCCGAGGCGTTTGCGCAGGGCCGAGACCGTGATGCGTACGGCGTTGGTGAACGGGTCCGCGTTCTCGTCCCACGCGCGTTCCAGGAGATCCTCGGCGCTGACGACACCGCCTTCGGCGGCGACGAGGACTTCGAGCACGGCGAATTGCTTGCGGGTGAGCGCGACGTAGCGGTCGTCGCGGTAGATCTCGCGGCGGAACGGATCCAGGCGCAAACCTGAGATCTCTCGTACGGGAGGCCTGGTGTGCGCACGCCTGCGGTCGAGTGCTCTGAGCCTGAGCACGAGTTCCTGTAGTTCGAACGGTTTCGTGAGGTAGTCGTCGGCGCCGAGTCCGAAGCCGGAGGCCTTGTCGTCGAGACGGTCGGCGGCGGTGAGCATCAGGATCGGCATGCCGCTGCCGGAGGCGACGATGCGTTTGGCGATCTCGTCGCCGGACGGTCCGGGGATGTCGCGGTCGAGGACGGCGATGTCGTAGGTGTTGATGCCCAGCAGCTCCTGAGCGGTGTCGCCGTCCCCCGCGATGTCGGCGGCGATCGCTTCCAGGCGTAGACCATCGCGGATGGCTTCTGCCAGGTAGGGCTCGTCCTCGACGATCAGCACACGCATGTTCTTCAGGCTACGGGTCGGCGCATATCGTCGGCGTATCGAAATCTGCATACGTGCGGGCAACACCGCGCCGCCTTGACTGGCGGTATGAGCCGAACCCCACCAACAGCGGAGACAGCGCAGGACAGCCCGGGGGATACCCGCGCGACAGGTACCGGAACGGGTGTTCCGGCGGCCGGCACGGGCGGGACCTGGCGCGCGGGCGTTCGCCGGGCGATCCTTCCCCGAGTTCTCCGTTGGGCTCGAGCAGGGGATGCCCCATTCGGCTTCCGGGCGGGGTTCTGGAAGCGCGGCCTGGTGCTCGCGGCACTGGCGCTGCTCCTCGGCCTGCTCATGCTGCTGCACGCGAAGATCCCGAATCGGACCGTGGGACTCGGCAGCCTGGTGGAGACCTTCCTGCCATGGTTCGGCGGGTTCATCCCGCTGCTGCTGGCCGGTGCGCTGTGGCGCCGCTCCGCCTCTGCGGTGGTCGCGCTGCTGCTGCCGGTGACGGTGTGGCTGACCCTCTTCGGCGGGATGCTGGTCGACAAGTCCCACGACGGCAGTGACCTCACCGTGGTGAGCCACAACGTCGGCGCCGACAACCCCGACCCGGCCGGCACCGCCCGCGACCTGGCCGCCTCCGGTGCGGACCTGCTGGCACTGGAGGAGTTCACACCGCAGGCCCTGAACACGTACGAGAAGGAACTGGCGAAGCCGTACCCCCACCACACGGTGCGGGGAACGGTCGGACTGTGGAGCAAGCTGCCACTGTCCGACACCCGGCCGGTCGACATCGAGACGGACTACGGTCCGCTGGGGGACACCAAGCCGATGGAGGTCAAGATGGCCTACAACCGGGCGCTGCGCACCACGGTGAGCACCGACCACGGGCCGTTGGCGGTGTACGTGGCCCACCTGGGGTCCGTGCGGGTGAATCCCAGGGCGGGCTTTTGGACAGGCTCGCGGGACAGAGGCGCGCAGGCACTCGGCAAGGCCATCGCCGCCGAGCGGAACGAGCGGGTGGTGCTGCTCGGCGACTTGAACGGCACCATCGACGACCGAGCGTTCGCCGGCATCACCTCGCAGCTGCGCTCGGTCCAGGACGCGGCCGGGGACGGCTTCGGCTTCAGCTGGCCGGCGAACTTCCCGGTGGCGCGGATCGACCAGATCCTGGTCCGCGGTGTCCAGCCGAGAAGTTCGTGGTCACTGCCGGCCACCGGCAGTGACCACCTGCCGGTGGCGGCCGGCATCAGCTGGTCGACCGGCAGGGGGCGGGCGTGAGGCCGACCGTCGGGCCGATCAGCGCGGCCGAGCACCTGGAGTTCGTGCGGGCCCAGCGGTCGGTCAGCTTCCTGCAGACCCCGGCATGGGGCCGCGTCAAGACCGAGTGGCGCAGCGAGTCCCTCGGCTGGTTCGACGGTCGGCGGCTGGTCGGTGCCGGGCTCGTCCTGCACCGACCGGTGCCGCGGTTCGAGCGCTTCACGCTGGCCTATCTGCCCGAGGGCCCGGTCATCGACTGGGCCGGCGACATCGACGCGTGGCTCGACCCGCTGGCGGCGTACCTCAAGGCGCACGGCGCGTTCGCGATCCGGCTCGGCCCGCCGGTGTGCACGGACTCCTGGAGCGCGGCCCAGATCAAGGAGGGTATCGCCGACCCGGGCGTCCAGCGGCTGACCGAGCTGCGGAGTCAGGGGGATGGCCAGGTCGGCGCCCACGTGACCAGCCGGCTCAGGGATGCCGGCTGGCTGCCGCAGAGCCCGGAGGACGGGTTCGGGGTCGGGCATCCGCAGTTCAAGTACGAGGTTCCGCTGGCCGGCAGGACCGAGGGCGACGTGCTCAGGGGCATGAACCAGCAGTGGCGCCGCAACATCAAGAAAGCGGCCAAGGAGGGAGTCGAGGTCACGGTCGGTGAGGACCTGAAAGCATTTCACGACCTCTACATCCACACCGCTGAGCGCGACCGCTTCAGGCCCCGGCCGCTGCGCTACTTCGAGACCATGTTCGCGGCGCTGAGCGCCGAGGACCCCGAGCGGATCAAGCTCTATCTGGCGCACCACCAGGGCGATCCGGTCGCCGCCGCCATCCTGGTCCGCGTAGGCGCCCGCGCCTGGTACTCCTACGGCGCCTCCTCCACCGGGAAGCGCGAGGTCCGCGGCTCCAACGCCTGCCAGTGGGCGATGATCCGCGACGCGCTGGCGGCCGGATGCGACGTCTACGACCTGCGCGGCGTCACCCCCACCCTCGACGCCGACGACCCGCACGTCGGACTGATCCAGTTCAAGGTCGGCACCGGCGGTCAGGCGGTGAGATACGTCGGCGAGTGGGACCTGCCGCTACGGCCGATGGTCTACCGGGCTTTCGATCTCTATATGAGGCGCGGGCGATGAGTCCGCATCTCAGGCGAGCGCGGCGGCGACCATGTCGAGGTGCGCCCCGCGGGAGGCCTTGATGAGCACCACATCGCCGGCGACGACGTGGCCGCGCAGCCAGTGGACGGCCGCGTCGTTGTCGGCCGGCACCGCCGCCCGCGCTCGACGTGCTCGCCGGTGAAGGCGACGAAGAGGCCGCCCGGCTCGACCTGCCGGCCGTCGAGCACGGCCGGCGCGGTCACCGTCACGGAGCTGTCGCCCTGGACCCTCCCGCCGACGACCTCGGCGATCTCGCCGAGGCTGAGCGGGATCATGACCGCGCGGCGCGGGGGCCGCCGAGCGGGAGCAGGCCGGCAGGGCAGAGGCTGCGGGAGGCTGTTTCGTCGAAGGGCATTCCTTCATTGAAGGCCGGGTGGTGTATCGCCGGCATATCGAAAACCCCATACGTTCCGGCAACGTCACACTGCCTTGACTGGAGGCATGACCCACAGCGAACCGGCCCACATCACCATTTACGGGTGTGGCCCGGATGAGGCCGTTCTGTTCCGAGAGCTGGCGCCGCGCTTCGGCGTAACGCTGACCATCACGGACGCACCGGTGTCCGAAGCCAATAGTGAACTGGCATCCGGATGCCGATGCATCAGCGTCGGCCACAAGACTCAGGTCACCAACGCCACTCTTCTCGCGCTTGGCCAAGCCGGCGTGACGTACCTCTCCACGCGGAGCATCGGCTGCAACCATATCGATGTGGAGTACGCGGACAGCATCGGCATTTCAGTGGAAAACGTCAGCTACTCGGCAGACAGTGTGGCCGACTACACGTTGATGTTGATGCTGATGGCACTTCGGGACATGAAATCCATCATCCGCCGCTCGGACCTGCACGACTACCGATTGAGTGACGTGCGCGGGAAAGAGCTACGTGATCTGACCGTCGGGGTGATCGGCACCGGCCGCATCGGCGCAGCGGTCATGGACAGACTACGGGGTTTCGGCGGCCGAATCCTTGCCCATGACAATCGTCCCACGGCCGTTGCCGACTACGTTCCGCTCGATGAATTGCTGCGGCGGAGCGATGTGGTCACACTCCATGCACCGCTCAACGCGGATACGCACCATCTGCTGAATCGGCAGCGTATGGAGCTGATGAAGCACGGTGCGCTGATTGTCAACACCGGGCGTGGTGCGCTGATCGATACCGAGGCCCTTGTGCAGGCATTGGAAAGCGGCAGGTTGGGCGGTGCGGCGTTGGATGTCCTCGAAGGAGAGGAAGGAATATTCTACGCCGACCGCCGGGACAGACCCATGGAGAGCAAACCGCTATTGCGGCTGCAAGAGCTGCCGAATGTGGTCATCAGTCCGCACACCGCCTACTACACGGACCACGCCCTGAGCGACACGGTGGAAAACTCCCTCACCAACTGTCTGGCATTCGAAAGAAGGAATCAGCATGGCTAGGTTGAAGGTCGGAATCATCTTCGGGGGACGGTCCGAAGAGCACCCCATCTCCGTCAAGTCCGCGCGAGAGGTGGCACGACACCTCGATATCGAAAAGTATGAGCCCTTCTACATCGGGATCACGAAGAGCGGTGCCTGGAAGCTCGGTGACGGGCCCGACGCGGATTGGGAGAACGGCAACTGCCGCCCTGCTGTGCTGTCACCGGACAGCAGCGTGCACGGACTGCTGGTCCAGGAGCAGGGGCGATACGAGACGATCCGCCTGGACGTCGTGTTGCCCGTTCTGCATGGCACACTCGGCGAAGATGGCGCGATGCAGGGTCTGCTGGAGCTCTCCGGCATCCCCTACGTCGGCTGCGACGTCCAGAGTTCTGTTCTGTGCATGGACAAATCCCTTGCCTACATCGTCGCCGGAAGCGCGGGAATCGCCACGCCGAACTTCTGGACCATCACGGCGGACGAAAAGATCGATCCCGGCCGGCTCACCTATCCGGTCTTCGTGAAGCCGGCCCGTTCGGGGTCGTCCTTCGGCGTCACCAAGGTATCCCGGGAAGGAGAACTCCTGAGTGCGGTGGACGTCGCACGGCAGTACGACTCGAAGGTCTTGATCGAAGAGGCTGTCGTCGGCAGCGAGATCGGATGCGCCATCCTGGGGAACGATCAGGATCTGGTCGCGGGCGAGGTGGATCAAATCGCTCTCTCCCACGGCTTCTTCAGGATCCATCAGGAGGACCAGCCGGAGACCGGTTCCGACAACTCAGCGGTCATCGTTCCCGCCGCCATCCCGGAAGAGTCACGATTGCTCGCTCAGGAGACGGCAAAGGCCGTATACCGCGCCTTGGGATGCAGGGGACTGTCGCGGGTGGACATGTTCCTCAAGGACGATGGAGAAGTGGTCCTCAACGAGGTCAACACCTTGCCAGGCCTGACCTCGTACAGTCGCTATCCGAGAATGATGGCGGCCGCAGGGTTGCCACTTTCCGAGGTGATCGACCGGACGGTGTCTCTGGCATTGGCGGGAAAAAGGCGATGAAGGCTGACTTCGTCTTTGTGGACGAGCTTGCGTCCGGAATACGCTGGGACGCCAAGTACGCCACGTGGGACAACTTCACCGGTAAACCGGTGGACGGGTATATGGCAAATCGAGTTGTCGGTACGAGGGATTTGTGCGCAGCCCTGGAACGAGCGCGGGAGAAGGCCCAATCCCTTGGGTTCGGTCTGCTTCTCTGGGACGGTTATCGCCCCCAGCGCGCCGTCGACTGCTTTCTGCGCTGGTCGAAGCTTCCGGAGGACGGCCGGACGAAGTCACGACACTATCCGAACATCGGCAGGGCCGAGATGTTCGAGAGGGGATATGTGGCCGCGAAGTCGGGCCACAGCCGGGGCAGCACCGTTGACCTCACCCTCTACGACTTGTCCACCGGTGAACTCGCTCCCATGGGCGGCGACCATGACTTGATGGACGACATCTCACATCATGGAGCAAAAGAGATCGGACACGTCGAAGCGAGAAACCGTCAGAACCTTCTCTCCATCATGGAGGCCAGCGGTTTCAGCGCCTACGATTACGAGTGGTGGCATTACACTCTCCAGGACGAACCTTATCCCGACACCTATTTTGATTTCCCCATCGCGTAGTTCGTCCGGGCCGACAGGGCCGACGGATTTCGGACGCAGCGCACTAGGACAGGGTCCGGACGACCACGGACGCCGCTTCCGCGATGAGCTTGTTGTCATAGGGGGCGTCTGCTGTGCCGCGATTGGTCATGATCGCCATGACGATGGGCGCGGCGTTGGGGGGCCACACCACGGCGATGTCGTTGCGGACGGCGTAGACACCGCCTCCGCCGGTCTTGTCACCGACTGTCCAGCCTTTGGGGACGCCGGCCCTGATGAGCTCGTCGCCGGTGGTGTTGGTCCGCAGCCACTGCGCGAGCTGTGCGCGCTCGTCCTTGCCGAGCGCGTCTCCGAGGACGAAGGCCCGCAGGTTGGCGGCCCATGCGCGGGGTGTGGTGGTGTCCCGTGTGGCGCCGGGGGTCCATTCGTTGAGTTCCGGCTCGCGGCGCTCCACCCGGGTTGCAGTGTCGCCTGCCTCGGCGAGAGCGGCCGCCAGGCCCTTCGGCCCACCGAGCGCAGCGAACAGAAGGTTGGCCGCGGTGTTGTCGCTGTAGCGGACGGCGGCGTCACACAGCTCACGCAGAGTCATCCCGGTCTCGACGTGCTTCGCGGTGACCGGAGAGTTGCTCAGCAGGTCGGCCCGGGAGTACTTGACCACCTTGCCCATGCCGTTCAGGGAGTACTTGCGCAGGACGGCAGCGGCGGCGAACGCCTTGAACGTGGAGGCATAGGCGAACCGTTCCGTATCCCGGTAGGCCACTTCCCTCCCGTTGCCGGTGTTCACCGCGTAGATCCCCAGTCGTGCATCGTATGTGCGCTCGAGCCGCTGGAAATCGCCGGCGGACGGCTTCCCGGCCGGATCCGGCCGGGAAGCCGTGGTGGACGGAGCCGGTGAAGCCGGGGTATCGCCAGAGCCGCAAGCTGCCAGCGGGAGGACGGTGAGCACGGCGAGTCCGCCGAGAACGGCACGTCGCGCACGGGTGTACGGCATGGTCAAACCTCCGACAAGCGTGCTGCGATTTCCAAGGGAACAGGTGAATGCCCAGTGCTGTGACGACCGGTCGTCGAGGCGGTTGCCGCGGCGGACATCACCCGTTGAGGCCGAGTAGTTCAGCCGGGTCCTCCCGTGGCCGGGCGCGGTCGGCAGCCATGGCCAGGGCATCCAGCACGGGTCGGACGAGCGGGTGCTGCTCCGCTCCGCGCCGGACCGCCGCGAACACCCGGCGGGTGGGTGGATCCCCGGCGACCGGTAGCACCACAACCTCCGGCAGATCCACTCCGCGCAGCGCGGAGCGCGGCACCAGAGCCACCCCCGCTCCGGCCCCGGCAAGGGCGGCAACGGCCCTGAAATCGTCCGAGGAGTGCGTCACGCGGGGCTGGAAGCCGGCGAATTCGCAGGCCAGCATGACCACCTCATGGCAGGGGTTGCCGGGGTAGGGGCCGATCCACGGTTCCTCCGCGAGATCGGCGACCCTGACACTGGCACTGTCGGCGAGCCGGTGGCTTCGCGGCAGGACCGCGTCGAAGGGCTCCGCGTAGAGCGGGACCCTCGACAGCCGCTCGTCGTCCTCGCGTGGCGCGCCCCGGTACTCGACCGCCACGGCCAGGTCGGCGTGCCCGTCCAGCACCATGGTCAGGCTGGCGTCGCCCTCGGCGTCGCGCACCCGGAGCCTGATGCCGGGATGGCTGGTGCCCAACTCCGTCATCGCCGGGGCGACCACGGTGGCGATCCCGGTGGCGAAGGACGCCACCGTCACCTCGCCGGCGTGCCCTGCCGCGTAGGCGGCGAGCTCGGCCTCGGCCCGCTCCAGCTGGGCCAGCACGGTGTTGCCGTGCGCGGCCAGGATCTCCCCCGCCGCCGTCAGCCGGACCCCGCGGCCGTCGCGGACCAGCAGCTGGTGACCGACCTCCTGTTCGAGGGCGGCCAGCTGCTGCGAGACAGCGGAGGGAGTCAGATACAGCGCGGCAGCCGCGGCGGTCAGCGTCCTGTGGTCCGCCACGGCCCGCAACGTGCGCAGTCTGCGGGTGTCGATCACCCGGTCATTCTGCCAGTGCCGCTCGCGCGGCCGAGAAGGCGGCCACCGCGCGCTCCACGTCCGGCGCCGAGTGGGCCGCGGACAGCTG
Organism: Streptomyces sp. H39-C1; assembly: GCF_027158125.1. Classification (NCBI taxonomy): domain Bacteria; kingdom Bacillati; phylum Actinomycetota; class Actinomycetes; order Kitasatosporales; family Streptomycetaceae; genus Streptomyces; species Streptomyces sp. H39-C1. The sequence continues at coordinate 34,966 of NZ_JAPVLS010000038.1, read as the reverse complement.
GACCCGGATCCGGGCCTTGCCGTGCGGGACCACCGGGTAGGAGAACCCCACCGCGTAGATGCCGTGCTCCAGGAGCTGGTCGGCGATGCGTCCGGCCTGCTCGGCGTCGCCGATCATCACCGGGGCGATCGGGTGGTCGCCCGGCAGGATCTCGAAGCCCTCCTCGGTCATCCGTCGCCGGAACAGTTCCGTGTTGGCGTAGAGGCGGGCCCGCAGCGCGGCGCCCTCGCCGGTGGTGTCGTCCTCCAGCAGGTCCAGGACCTTGATGGAGGCGGCCGCGATCACCGGGGCCAGCGAGTTGGAGAACAGGTAGGGGCGGGAGCGCTGCCGCAGCAGCTCCACGATCTCCGCCCGGGCCGCCACGTAGCCGCCGGACGCGCCGCCGAGCGCCTTGCCCAGCGTCCCGGTGACGATGTCGACCCGGTCCATCACGCCATGCAGCTCCGGGGTGCCGCGCCCGCCAGGGCCGACGAAGCCCACCGCGTGCGAGTCGTCGACCATGACCATCGCGCCGTAGCGCTCCGCCAGATCGCAGATCTCCTCCAGCGGGGCCACATAGCCGTCCATCGAGAACACGCCGTCGGTGACGACGAGCGTGCGCCGTGCTCCGGCGGCCTCCTTCAGCCGCTGCTCCAGGTCAGCCATGTCGCGGTTGGCGTAGCGGAAGCGGCGTGCCTTGGACAGCCGGATGCCGTCGATGATGCTGGCGTGGTTCAGCGCGTCCGAGATCACCGCGTCGCGTTCGTCCAGCAGCGTTTCGAACACGCCTCCGTTGGCGTCGAAGCAGGAGCTGTAGAGGATGGTGTCCTCCATGCCGAGGAAGCGCGACAGGCGGGCCTCCAGCTCCTTGTGCACCTCCTGCGTTCCGCAGATGAAGCGCACCGAGGCCATGCCGTAGCCCCAGCGGTCGAGTGCCGACTTGGCGGCGGCCACGACCTCGGGGTTGTCGGCGAGGCCCAGGTAGTTGTTGGCGCAGAAGTTCAGCACCTCCCCGGGGCGTCCGCCCGCGGTGACGTCGACCGAGGCGCTCTGCGGGGTGCCGATGACCCGCTCGGGCTTGTGCAGCCCGGCCGAGCGGATCTCATCGAGGGTGGCACGGAGGTCCTCGCGGACGGCGTCGAGCATGATGGGGTCTCTCCTTGTTCCTGCGGAGGTCTGATGGTGCGCGGGCTGGTTCCGGCGGAGGCCGCTGGAGCGGGAGCTAGGCGGTCCAGTCGAGGATGACCTTGCCGCAGCGGCCCCCGGCGGCGTCGTCGAAAGCGGCGTCGAAGTCCTTGTACGAGTAGCGGCCGGTGATCACCGGGCTCAGGTCGAGCCCGCCTTCCAGCAGCACCGACATGGCGTACCAGGTCTCGAACATCTCCCGGCCGTAGATGCCCTTGAGGGTGATCATCGAGGTGACGATCCGGGCGAAGTCGACCGGGAACTCCTCGGCCGGCAGGCCCAGCATGGCGATCCGTCCGCCGTGGGTCATGTTGGCGATCATGTCGCGCAGCGCCTCGGGCCGTCCCGACATCTCCAGCCCGACGTCGAAGCCCTCGCGCAAACCGAGCCTGCGCTGCCCGTCCGCGATGGTGGAGCTGCTGACGTCCAGAGCCAGGCTCACGCCGACCTTCTCGGCCAGCTCCAGCCGGAACGGGCTGACGTCGGTGATCATCACCTGTCGGGCTCCGGCGTGCCGGGCGACCGCTGCGGCCATGATGCCGATGGGCCCGGCCCCGGTGATGAGTACGTCCTCGCCCACGAGCGGGAACGACAGCGCGGTGTGAACGGCGTTGCCGAAGGGGTCGAAGATCGCCGCGACGTCCAGGTCCACCGGTACCCGGTGCACCCACACATTGGTTGCCGGCAGCGTCACGTACTCGGCGAACGCCCCGTCGCGCCCGATGCCCAGGCCCACCGTGCTGCGACACAGGTGCCGCCGTCCGGCCAGGCAGTTGCGGCACTTTCCGCAGATGAGGTGGCCTTCACCGCTGACCAGGTCGCCCGGGGCCAAGTCGGCGACGCCGGCGGCGACTTCCACGATCTCGCCGACGAACTCGTGGCCCAGCACCAGCGGGGTCCGCACGGCCTGCTGCGCCCAGCCGTCGTAGTCGCGGATGTGCAGGTCGGTGCCGCAGATACCGGTGCGGAGCACCTTGATGAGCACTTCGCCGGGTCCGACTTCGGGCTCCGGCACGTCCATCAGCCACAGACCCGGTTCTGCCTTCGCCTTGACCAGTGCCTTCACGGCGGAGCCCCTCGGAATCGGTACGACGCGCATCCGCCGCGAGCACGGCGGAGACCCCAAACCTTGCCGTCCGCCCTGCCCATCGGTCCATCGATGGTTTCTTATGCGGGTCCACAGCTCAGCTTCACAATCACGGCATGATCACTGAGGGTGCCGGGCCTGGTCGTTTCCACGAAACCAGGCGAGAACGATGGTCGCCGTGGACGAACCGGGGCTGATTCCCGGGGTCTACTTTGGGCGAATGGACGAATTGCACGACATCGGGAGTTGGCTGCGGGAGCGGCTGCCGCAGCTGTTGGCCGAGCACGGTGTGCCAGGGGCTGCCGTGGCCATCGGCGCGGGCGCGAAGACGGTCGAAGTGGCCGCCGGGGTACTGAGTACCGCGACGGGGGTGGAGGCGACGGTCGACTCGGTGTTCCAGATCGGGTCGATCACCAAAGTGCTCACCGCGACGTTGGTGATGCAGCTGGTCGGCGAAGGCAGAGTAGCTCTCGACGCTCCGGTGCGGACCTACCTTCCCGGGTTCCGGGAGGCAACCGTGCGGCAACTGCTGTGCCACACCTCCGGTTTCGAAGGGGATGTCTTCACCGACACCGGCAAGGGCGACGACTGCCTGGCCACGTACGTGGACCTGCTGGACGAGGTGCCGCAGAACTTCGAGCCCGGCATGATGTTCTCCTGCAACAACGCGGGCTACTGCGTGCTGGGACGCATCGTCGAGGTCGTGCGGGGCAAGCCCTTCGACGCGTGCATGCGTGATCACCTGTTCACGCCGCTGGGCATGACGCACGCGGCGAACGACCCGTACGAAGCGATCGTCCACCGCGCGGTGGTGGGCCATCTCGACGGGAAGCCGTCCGCGGTCTGGGCGATGGCCCGCTCGAACGCGCCGGCGGGGTCGATGCTCGCGATGACTCCCCGCGATCTGCTGGCCTTCGCCCGGACGCACCTCGCGGAGGACGACCTACAGGCCATGCGGCAGCCGCAGGTCGCGCTGCCGGACATCGGCTGGGGCACGGCCTGGGGCCTGGGCTGGGAGCTCTACGGCCTACCGGGCGGCCTGGTCTTCGGTCATGACGGCAACACCATCGGCCAGTCGGCGGTCCTGCGCGTCGTGCCCGGCCGCGACCTGGCAGTGGCGATCTTCACCAACGGCGGTGACCCCAAGCCGCTGCGGAAGGAGATCCTCGGCCGCATCCTGGAGCTGCCCGGGGACCCGGTCCCGGACCCGGCAGTCCGCCTGAACGCGCGGCGCTGCGTCGGCACCTATCTGTCGAGCACGGGCGAGACCAGGGTGGGTGAGGACGAGCAGGGCAGGCTCTGGCTCGAGCATGTGCCCCTCGGCATCACGGCGGAGCTCGGTGACGAGAGTTACCGCACGGAATTGGTCGCCTGGCGCGGCGATTCCCTCCTCCCCGTCGAGCCCGGCCATGGACCGGTGGCGTTCCTGGGCGACGACGGCGAGGGGCGGGCACGCTACCTGCACACGGGTCGCGCCGACGTTCGTTCGTCCGGACGAACGCGGGGCTGAACACTCGCCGTCCCGGACGAACAGCGCACGCGCCGCGGCCCTCAATATCGGCGAATGGATGTGCGCAAGAGTTTGACGCTCCGGGACCTGTCGGTCGAGATCCGGCGTGGCGACCCGGGAGCGGTGAGGCGGCTGCCCGTGGCGTCCTCGCGGCTGCCGTCGGCGAGCGGGGTGCGGCCCCAGTGGGCGATGGAGGCGATGCGCACGCCGAGGCGGTGCAAGGTCGAAAAGAGCTCGGTGGAGGCGCCGACGCCGGGGGCGCTCTCGAGCGCGAGCACCAGAGCGAGCTTGTCCTGGACAAGGGCGGCGTCGATGTCCGCGCCGGTGAGGCACAGCGCGACCTGATCGGCGTTCTCCTCGGCCCGGACGTGGACACACTCGATCATCCGCAGCGTCTGCCGCAGCGCACCCTCAGGTTGGTACGGCGCGTCGATGAACACGGGCAGTACCTGCAGGTCGATTCCTCCCGCTTGCAGCTGCGGCAGCCAGCGCTCCCTGAAGAAGGATCCCCAGCGCTTCGGGGGCCGGGCGGCGACTGCCGTCAACAGATCGTTGTGGGCGTCGGCGACGACAGCGCGACGGTGCAGCTCCTCGAACATCAGCGGCCTTTCCGGGCAAGGGGATGAGGGTCGGATCCGGAGAGTAGGCCCCCTTCGAGCTGCACGATTGGTGTCGACGGATGAAACGGAACTCCGGTTCTTGAAGCGCGGCACCACTCCGTGGCAGCGGTCCGGACCCGAGGGCAAGGACTTCATGCGTCCGCCCGCACGGCCGGGGAGTGCTGACGCTTCGTCACCCCTTGAGGGGTATACGGATGTCAGGCGGCGCATCGCAGTGCGGCGCGGCGGGATCGTCGCTCTCCTGCGGCAACAAGGCTGCTGCGGCTGCCGAATGGGCCCACCGGGACGCCGCCGACGTCCGTGAACCTGCCCCTGCCGAGGTGGCCGGCGAGAGACGGCGTCGTCGGCCTGTGCACTCGGGCGATCTTGGAGTTCTCGGAGTGGCGTGGACCACAGAGACGTTTCTCACAGGCCGATCTGCCCGAAAAAGGTAGATAACTCCTGAAGTGGAGTGCAAAAGTACTCACTTGGACATGAAGTGATGAAGTGACTCATTTCATATGCTCCGTGGCATTCGATCATCCTGCGTAGAAAGGTGCGTACTGTGACCGCTTATCTGTGCCCTCCCGCGGTGATACACGGCGAGCATGCCGTGGAGACCAGCCAGATCCTGGCGGAAGTACGTGACCGGCATCAGCACGCGCCGTGGCTGCCGCGGATCGACGGCATCGCGGCCAGTACCGGCATCGCTTCCCGCGGGTGGATGGTGCCGTTGGCCACCGCCGTCGCGTCCAGCGCCGGGAGCGGCCTGCGGACCCCGGGCGTCGCACCGGCCCGGCAGGCACTGATCCGCGACGGATTCAGCGAGCAGGAAGTGGACCGCGCGATCAGCGCGCTCGAGGCGATACCGGCGCCGCAGACCGTGCAGGAGCGCACCGCGCCCGCCTGGGAAGCCGTGCAGGCGTACGGGGAGCGGGCAGCGCGCGGGGCACTGCAGATCGCAGGGCTGGACGCCGCCGACGTCGACTGCCTGATCACCAGCCACTCGACCACCCCGGCTCTGCCGGGACTGGACATAGCGGTGGCCGACCGGCTGTCGCTACGCGATGACGCGCTTCTCCTCCCGGCCACGCAGTGGGCGTGCATCGCGGGGACCCGCTCCCTCGCGCTGGCGGCCGACCTGGTGGCCGCGGACCCCGACCGGGTGGTTCTGGTCGTGATATCGGAGGCGCTGAGCACCACCTACCAGCCCGCGGACGACACCCTGGAGTCCTTGATCGTCCGGCTGCTGTTCGCGGACACCGCCGTCGCCGCGGTGGTCACCGGCCGCCCCAGGCCGCAGTCGGTGCTGCGGCTGGACGCGGCCTGGCACCACACCCTGCCCGGCACCCGGGACCTGCACCGGCTGGACACCCGTGCCGACGGCACGCACTTCGTCATGGACCGGCGCGGGCCGCGCGCCGTACAGGACACGGTCGTCGCGATGTGGGAGTGGCTGCGCCTCCGTCACCAGGACGACGCCAACCCCTGGCATCCCGATCTCCTGCTCGCGCACCCCGGCGGGACCCGCGTGCTGGAGTACATGGAACAGACGATGCCCGACGGGTGGCCGACCGACGTCCTGGCCTACAGCCGCGACAGCTACACCAGCGGCAACCGCGGCGGTGCGGCCGTGTTCGACATCCTGCGACGCGCGCACGACGCCGGCCAGAGCGCGGGAAGCCGTACCGTGCTCTTCGCGGCGGCGCCCGGACTCACGGCCACGGCCGTCGAGGCGGAGTGGCTCTAGGTGTACTGACCCCCCGGTGGTGCTACCTCGCGAGTTCCGCCCAGACGACCTTGCCGGTGTCGGTCCACCGCACCCCCCAGCGGGTGGTGAGCTTGTGGACGACGCGCAGGCCGCGCCCGCTGTCGTCGAGCAGGCCACCGCGGCCCAGCCGCGGCCGGCCGTTGCTGGTGTCACCGACCTCACACAGCAGGCTGTGACCGGTCTTGATCAGCCGCACCGTGATGGGACCGGTGGCGAAGCGGACGGCGTTGGTGACCAGCTCGCTGATCACCAGCAGCGCGCTGTCGCGCGGGGCGCTCTTGGCGTGCCATTGCCGTAGGACGGCAGAGGCCAGCGTGCGGGCCCGGGCGGCGGCGTCGTCGCGCGCCGGCAGACGCCAGGCCGCGGTGTCCCGTTTACGACGCCCGGCCATGCGGGCGAGCAACAAGGTCACGTCGTCGCGCAGGCGGCTTCGCGAGGCGAACTCGACGACCAGGCTCCTCGCGACCTGCTGCAGGTCGTCCCAGGGATGCACCTTGCTCACCGCGTCCGTCAGCCGGTCGATGCCCTCGTCGATCGAGACCGCCGGATCCTCCACCAGACCGTCGGTGTAGAGCGCGAGCAAGGACCCGGGGGGAGCGGCGAAGGTGTGCACATCGAACGGCTCCCGCAAGGCGAAGGCGGTACCCAGGCCAGGATGGGGGTGCGTCGCGAGAGTCCTGGCGGACCCGTCGGGGAGGACGAGGATCGGCGGGAGATGGCCCGCGCTGGACGTGACCACCTGATGGCCGACCGGATCGTAGACCGCGATGCAGCAGGTCGACCCGAGCGCGCTGTAGCCGGCCGCCAGGCCGGCGTCCGCGTCGTCCAGGAGCGTGACGGTCTCGTCCAGATGCGCCAGCACCTCATCGGGCGCCAGCCCCGCCGACAGCAGCGCCCGGGCCTCCATGCTCAACTGGCCCATGGCTGCCGCGGCCCCCAGACCGTGCCCGACGACATCGCCGACCACGAGTGCGGTACGGCCGTCCGGCAGGGGAAAGCTGTTCACCCAGTCACCGCCGACGCCCGCGCTGTCGGGGGTGGTGGGCTGGTAGACGCTGGCGACCTCGATGGTGTCGCTGCCGGCGCGCGGCAGCAGCCGGCGCTGCAGCGCCAGTACCTGAGCGTGCTCGCGCTGGTGCTGGCGGGCCAGATCGACATGGTGGGCGGTCCTGGCCACCAGCTCCTGCAGATCCAGCAACTCGCTGTCGTGGAAGGGGCGGTCCGGCCGCCGCCAGACCTCCGCCACGCCCAGCACGATGGGCGGTGCGCCATCGGAGCCTTCCAGGACCAGCGGTATGCAGGCCACACTCGCCGGCCGGTCGACGGGGACCAGAGCACGCACCAGTCGCGGATCGCCGAGCACCCGCTCGATCGCCTCCCGATCGGGAATGACGAGGGCCTGCGCGACGTCGTCACGCGTGACCGCGAGGGACAGCAGACGGCTCGCCTCGTTGGGAAGGTTGTCGCCGGGCGTCAGATAGCCCTCGGGCCAGGCCCTGTCCGGCATAAGAGCAGCCCGCCGCAGCCGGATGCGCCCCTGAGCCTGCTCGGTGACGGCCTCGCCCGTCCACACGGCGTAATCGAGGTCGACGGCGGCCACGTCTCCCCAGACCAGCAACGACTGGGCCAGGGACTGCGCCGTCTCACCGATGTCCAGCGACGTCCCGATGGCGGTCTCGGAAGCGTACAGATGCAACCTCTTGGCCATGGCGATCAGGGAGACGGTCAGGCCCTCCTGGGGCGCCGCGGCGGGCAGGATGCTCATGGATACCACCAGCTCCGACCCGTCGTCCCGCCGCAGACGCTGGACCCGGGCGACGTGCGCCTCCCCTGTCTCGATGACCTGCCGCAACCGCCGGATGACCGTCGGGATGTCGCCGGGAGGCAGCAGATCGGCGAACGCCGCTCCGACGGTGACCCCCAGCCCATCGAAGGCGGGGGCGTCCAGGTTGCAGCGAGTGATTCTCAGTTCCCGGTCCAGATTGACGGCGCCGAGGATCTGCTCCTGGCCGGTGGTCGCGCGGTCGCCGTTCGGTGACCGAGGATCGGAGTGGTCGCCCTGCGGGGCGGCGGGATCGGCTGCGGCTGCCGGTCCGTCCCGCGGAATGTAGTCCCCCAGGGCACGGCTGACCTGCTCGAACGGCGACGAGGGCAAGGGGGATGATGTGGAGTCCATGCGGCTCTCTCAGCTCGCTCGCCGACCCCGGCACATGACCGGAGGCGTACCCGAGTCTCTCGTGCGGTGAAGCCCCGAGATCCCCTACGCACACCCATTGAATAACACTCGCGCCCTCTTCGCCTGCAAGGGCAGATCGCGCGATGAGAGCGGACGGTCACAGAGCGTATCCGCACACGTCCGCCGTGGGCTGGCGGTCACCCGCCCGGCGGTCGACGACGGCCGCGCTCTGCCGCCCCGGCGGCAGAGCGCGGTTGCACGAGCAGGGTGACGTCAGATCTGGTCGGCGAGGTCTGCCACGGCCTCGGCGCAGCCCCACGACAGAGTGACACCCGCACCGCCATGGCCGTAACAGGCGATCACGGGGACGGGAAAACCGTCGACGTGTTCCAGGCGAATGGTGTCGCGGGCCGGGCGGAGCCCCGTGGCGCGCGAGAGAACGGGCAGCCCGGCCAGCGCGGGCATGAGGGAGACCACCCGGCGAAGGATCGCCTGCTCGATCTCGGCCACGGGTTCCGTGGCCCATGAGCCGACCTGCGCCACGCCGCCGCAGACGATGTCTTCACGGCGGGGAACGATGTAGGTCAGGCCCCCGGGGTTCTCGGTGTCAGTGATCCACTCGGTGATTCCCGGGTTGGCCAGGCGGACGATCTGCCCTTGGACGGGATACATCGAATCGTCGTCGAGGAGGGCTCCGGAACCCATCCCGGCGGCGACGACCACCAGGTCGGCATCGCCGGCGAGGTCGTCGACGGCCGTGACCTTGCGCTCGACGAACGTCACCCCGAGGCCCGTGCAGCGCTTCTCCAGCCACGGAAGGTAGTGCGGCATGGATATGACGGGCACGGTCGCCCGCACCCCCGCCACCGCGCCGGAGGGCAGCTCGTCCGCGGCGGCCTCGTGGTGGAGGGGGACCGCATCGGTCCATGAGCGGTCCTCCCCGACGTGTCGCTCGACCACGAGGCCTTCCCGGAGATCGACACCGGCGGCACGGTCGGTGGAAAGCTGCTCGAACCGCGCGCGGGCCGCGAGCAACCAGCCCATCAGCGACGGCGATGTCCCGCTCCGGTAGGGAAACCACACGGCCGCCGCGACGCTGGACACGCTCTCCTCCGCCCGCTGATCAGCGATCACCGTGACGGCATGGCCGCGCAGGGCCAGATCGTGGGCGATGCTCAGACCGACGATCCCCGCTCCCACGACGTTGACACGTTTCGACACCACCGCGGCACCCCCAATGCCTCGAATCCGATACGGACTTCACTGCGCGATGTTCCTCGTCGTCGCGCTCAAGTCACTGCCGCTCGCCGCAGCCGGCCGCGTGATCACGATATCTTCCGGGCCGGGGACACGCTTGTTCTTCCAGATCTTGTCGGCCACGCTCGCCAACAGGTCGTCGATCTCGGGGTCCGCAGCCTTTCACCACAGCGTTCCGCGGCGGCCGAGGTCAGGGTCCGCCTGGGGTGAAGGTGCCGAGGGGCAATTCCAACTCGATCCAGACCACCTTGCCGTGGCGGGTGGCGCGGCTGCCCCAGCGGTGGGCGAGTTCATTGACCAGGTGCATACCGCGGCCGCCCTCGTCCTCCTCGGAGACGCGGCGCACCCGGGGTACCTGGTTGTCGGTGTCGGCCACTTCGAGCGTGAGGACCCGGTCGCGGAAGAGCCGTAGCTCGGTGGGCATTCCGGTGTGCAGCAGGGCGTTGCTGACGAGCTCACTGACCAGCAGTTCGGCGACCTCGCTGAGCGACTGCAGCCCCCAGGAGCACAGCCTCGCCCGGGTGAACCTCCGGGCCTCGCCCACCACGGCCATGTCGCCGGACAGCGGCAGCATGGCGATCCAGTCGTCACGTACCGGCATTGCCCGCGCCATGATGATGGCGATGTCATCCTCGCTGTCCTTGGCCGACAGCGCGTCGAGCACGGCGTCGCAGCTGGCCTCCAGGGACGGTCCGCGGTTGGCCACGGCCTGCGAGAGCAGCAGCATCCCCTCGTCGAGGTCCCGGTCGCGCCGTTCGATCAGTCCGTCGGTGTAGAGCACCAGAACACCGTCCTCGGGGAGGGTGATCTCCACGTTCTCGAAGGCAACGCCGCCGACACCGAGCGGGACGCCGGGGGGCAGGTCGATCAGCCGCGTGGACCCGTTCGGGTCCTGCACCACGGGTGGCGGATGTCCGGCGCAGGCGATGATGCAGCTGCGGTCGACGGGATCGAACACCGCGCACACACAGGTCGTGAACTGCCCGTCCCCGATCGCCGACGCCGTCTCGTCCAGGCGCCGGAGCACCCGGTCCGGGGACATGTCCAAGGTGATCAGCGTGCGGGCCGCGGTGCGCAGCTGGCCCATGGTGGCGGCGGCGCGGATGCCGTGGCCCATCACGTCGCCGACGATCAGGGCGACCCGTCCACACGACAGCGGCACGACGTCGAACCAGTCGCCGCCGACCTCGCTGACGACGCTGCTCGGCAGGTAGCGGTAGGCGATCTCCAGGCCCGGTGTGAGGTGGACCTCCTGCGGCAGCAGGCTGCGCTGGAGGGTGAGCACGGTGTCGCGTTCACGCCGGTAGAGGCGCGCGTTGTCGATGCAGACCGCGGCGCGGGCCGCCAGCTCTTCGGCGAGCGCGACATCGGCCACCGTGAAGGGCTCCGGATTGCGCATCCGGATGAACTCGGCCCCGCCGAGCACCACACCGCGGGCGGGCAGCGGCACCATCAGATACGAGTGGACGCCCGCGTCGAGGCCCGGCTGGACGCGGTCGGGGTGCGCCACGATCCGGCGCAGGGCGGCCTCGTCCACCTGCGCCACCAGGATGGACCGGCCGGTGCGCAGGCTCTCGGCGTAGAGCTTGGCCGACCGGGAGGTCCCGCCGACCTCGTCGGCCGCCCCGATCATGCCCGACTCGTTGACCTCGCCGACCGCGACAGCACGCAGCAGAACCCTTCCGTCGGTCGGTGACGTCGTCTGGTCGCCCTCCTGGTCCCCGCCCTGGACGACCGATTCCAGCAGGTCGACCGTGGCGAAGTCCGCGAACCGCGGGATCACCAGCTCCACCAGTTCTTCCGCGGTCCGCTGCAGGTCGAGTGTGGTCCCGATCCGGGAGCTGGCGTCGTTGAGCAGTGCCAGCCGCTCCTGCGCGGCGTGGGCCTCCTCCAGCGCCTGCTGGCGGGCCTTGGACGCGTCCCGCTCACGGGTGTAGAGCAGGGCGTTGTCGATCGAAACCGCGGCACGGGCCGCCAGCTCTCCGGCGAGTGCCAGATCTTCCTCGTCGTAGGGCCGGTCGGTGATGGTCCGGTAGAACGAGACCACTCCGACCACCGCGTCGCGTGCGATCAGCGGAACCACCATGAAACTGCGGAGACCCTGCTCGCGCGACGCGGCGTTCCTGATCGGATCCTCGGCGAACCAGCTCAGCCCCTCTTCGTCCATCCGGGGTACCAGCACGGGCCGACGGTGCGCCAGGCTCCAGGCGTACGGCGTGGTGGGATGGAACCGGTGGACGTCGCCGACCGGGGCCACCGGCACCATCCCCGCACCGTCGGTGGTGTGGAAGGCCAGGCGGCGCAGGAGCGCCGACCGGTCGGGCGGGCCGGGGACCTCCTCGCCGCGCAGCAGAGCGTCCACGACCTCGACCACGACCGTGTCGGCGAGCGTCGGAGTGGCGACCTCGGCCAGTTCGCGCGCTGTCTGCGTCAGGTCCAGCGTGGTGCCGATGCGGGCGGACGCCGCATTGATCAGCGCGAGCCGCTCACGGGCCGCGTTGGCCTGGCGCAGCGCCTGTTGCCGGGACTCCCCGGTCTCGTGCTCCCGCCGGTAGAGCAGGGCGTTGTCGACGGCCACCGCGGCCCGGGAGGTCAGCTCGTCACCCAGCGTGACATCGTCCTCGCCGAACGCCTCCATGCCGCCGCGCCGCGAGTACACGACCATGCCCAGTACGGCCCCGCGCACGACCAGCGGAGTCACCCGCACCGTCCGGGACACCCGGGTCTGGTAGGCGTGGACCCGTTCGGCGGCCTCAACCGGGGCGAGCGGGGGGAGATCCACCGAGGGCACGATGACCGTCCGGTGCGTCGCCATCGCCTCGGCGTACGGCGAATCCCGCGGCACCCGGTGGACCGCGTCGACCGGCAGGTCCCGTACCGGATAGCCGGGGTCGGAGCTGGCGATCGCGAGGCGGCGGACCTGCTCCGCCCCGTCGGGTGCCGAGGAATCCGCGTTCTGCCCGGTGATCAGGCGCTCGAGGACGAAGACGCCGCTCACATCGGCCAGCCGGGGGACCATGGTGTCGGCGAGTTCCTGCGCGGTCCGTCCCAGATCGAGTGTGGTGCCGATCCGAGACGTGGCGTCGACGAGCACTTCGAGCCGTTCACGCGCTGTGGCGGCCCGCGACTCGGCCTGGAAGCGCTCGGTGACCTCGATGATCGTGGAGCTCACCCCGAGGATCCGACCGGTCCGTTCCTCCAGCCGGAAGTAGGAGGCCGACCAGGCACGTTCCTTCGAGGGGTCCGCGGGCGTGATGCCGTGGGACCGGGCGTCCACGACCGGTTCGCCGGTCTCCAGCACCTGCCGCATCACCGCCTCGATCTCCTCCCCGTTGAGCCCCGGCAGCACCTCGGTCAGGCGCCGGCCCAGATGCTGATCCGCGGGCAGGCCGTTGATCCGGGCGAGGGCGTCGTTGAGCCGTACGAAGCGCAGGTCGGTGTCGTAGACGGCCATGCCGACGGGTGACTGCGTGAAGAAACTGTCGAGGACGGCCAGGTCGGACTCGATGCGGCGGATCTCCCTGACGTCCGATGCCACGGCGAGGACGAGGGGACGGCCGGACTCGGTCGGGATGGGATGGGTACGGAACTCCAGGTTCACCGAGTGGCCGTCACGGTGCTTCACGGGGAAGACCCCGGACCACGCCTCGCCGCCCAGAATGCCGGCGAAGAGGTCCATGACGCGCGGCTGCTGTTCCACGTCCACGAGCAGGTGGGAGGCGAAGGCGCCGACGGCCTCCTCGGCTGTGTAGCCGAGCAGCACCTCGGCGTCGGCGCTCCAGTGAATGATGCGTCCGTCGTCCTGGATCAGCGCTGTGGCGATGGGAATGAACAGCAGGCCGCGTGACAGCGCCTCGCCGCCCGCCGCGTCGCGTCCCACGTCCGCACCAGTCGTCGGCCCGTCCATTTGCCTCTCGATTGCATGGTCAGGAGACCGCCCGGAGGTCATTTTTCCGCTCTGCCATCTTCCCACGTCCGCCGCCGCTCGCTCGCGGAAGAGCGAAGACTGCTCCTGGCTGTGCCTTTCACCCCGGTGGGTCATGCGTGTCCGGATCGCCGCTGGTCAGCCAGGTGATTCTGCGAGTGGGGGGCGAGGCGGCGCGGGTGCCGTCCGGGCCGACCGACGCGGTGGGTCCTGGGGGTGTCGTGTCGGGCGCCCTGGCGTGGCTGAGGTTCACGTTGCCCGGATTCAGCAACGACGGGTGACGTCTCATTGCCGGTCGCTGTCCTTACCTCCTTGATCACGGCGGGAAGAGAGTGAGGTCCAGCGGATTTCGGCGGGCAACGGTGGGGGAGTCGAGCGATGACCACGATGAGGATCGGCGCTGAGCGGGCGGCGGGCGGATCGCCGTCGTCCCGACGGGGGGCCGGCCGGAACCGGCTGGTGGGTGCGGCGCTGATCGTGTTGTCCCTGGTATCGGCACTGACCTGCGCTTTCGTCTTCACCAGCTGGCTGCCCACCGACGGTGCCCTGTATCGGGAGTACCGGGCGGCCGAGGTGTGTTCCGTGCGCACGGTGATACCGGCGTCGGAGGACTGTCTGCGGGAGCTGAGCTTCACCGTCGAGGGCACCCACAAGACCGCCAAGAACATGCGGGCGACCCTCCTCGGCCCACGGCCCTTCGGGAGGGTGGTGGTGTCGTTCAGTGACTCGGGGCCGACGCTGAGTGGGCTTCAGAAGGGGGACCGGGTCACGGCAACTGTCTGGCGCGGCGTGGTGGTCATGGTCGCCGAGGGGGACGCCCGGCAGCATTCCGCCGACGCGCCTCGCGACGAGCCGCAGATGACAGCCGCCGTCGGCACGTTCGCGGGGCTGCTGGCGGCGTTGGCATTCATGTTCGGTGCGATGCATCTGGTCCGCCCGCGTGATCCCGGACTGTTCACCTGGCGCCCGTACGGCAAGTGGCTGCTCATCGTCACCGGGGCGACCTGCGTCGTCGTGGGTCTGGGCACCGTGTGGACGGGCCTGCCGTGGCTGCTCGTGCCCACGGTCTGCGGGGTGGTCGTCGCCGGTACGGCATGGCTCCTCCACCGAGACCTGCGGCTCGGACGCGCGAACGCGGCAAGCCGGCCCGCCCAACACCTGTCGAGGCAGGCGCAGTGAACAGGAACGGATCGGCGACCCACCCCCGCTCACTCTTGAGGAACGGTACTTTGCCGTGTACCGGCTCTTCATCCGGCCTGCCGGCAGGCCGGGATGTCGGCCGACCGACAGCTCCGGGGGGTCTGTATGCGGTGGATCGGCAAGCGGCGGAACGGCACACCGGAGTCCGGTGATCCGGCGGCCGAGGTGCTCGCGCGGCTGCGGGAGGGCAGTGCCTCGGCCGAGCAGGACGGCCGGGAGGGCAGGCCGGGCAAGGCGGTGAAGCGGTATCGCGAACTGGTCGTTCGTGCGACGGCCGCGCCCGGGCCCGACGACCCCGCCACTCTGGCCATGCGGCACCAACTCGCCCACTGGACAGGTGAGTCGGGCGACGCGGAGGGCGCGGTGCGGCTGTTCGCGCAGCTCCTCTCCGACCGCGAGCGGCTGCAGGGATCCAGGCATCAGGACACCGGACTGGCCCGCCACCAGCTCGCCCACTGGCACGGCCGGGCAGGGCGAGCCGACGAAGCCGTACGCCGTTACGAGGAGTTGCAACGTTCGGCCGAGCAGGAGGGCCGTACCGAGGCCGCGCTCAACCTGCTCTGCGACATGGGCCACTGGCAGCAGCAGGCCGGCGACAACGCCGCCGCGCTGCGCACCTACACCCGGATGCTGAAGACTGCCGAGAACGAGCTCGGCGGTCGGCACGCACTCACCGGTATCGCCCGCCAGCGCTATGCGGAACTCGCCGGCGGGCTGCCCTTCGGCCACGAGCGAGGGCACGACAGTCTGCAGGACCTGGTCGCGGCGGCCGCGGAGGTCGAGCGGAGCGGCGACCTTTCGCGGGCGAGCCGCATGTACGGCCAAATCGCCGATAAATGCGCGCAGTTGTACGGCGCGGGCAGCGACCGGAGACTCGGAGCTCTGGTCTCGCAGGCGAAGGCGGCCATGCGGACGGAGGACCTGGACGAAGCCGTCGTCTGTTTCGGGCGCGTGCTCGCGTGCATGGAGCTGCGAGGAGAGGGCCCGGGCTCACCCGAGTACGACGTGCTGTCCGAGCAACGGGACGGACTCGCCCGGTCCACCCGGGAGACAACGCTCCACATCGGTGACACGGCGGGAACCCTGCTGGCCAGGCAGGTGGAAGCGGCACCCGCCACGGCCTTCGGGCTGCTGGCCCGGGAGAACCGCGCCCGGCACCTCACTCGGGTCTTCCCGGTCAGCGACGGAACCGATGATCCGCAACCGCACAAGGTGAGCATCGAGCAGTGGCTCGGCGTGATCCAGCGCCTGGCCGACCAGGGGTGCGAGGCCCGATCCTTCTACTTCGCCCGCGCGGACCGTCGACCGACTCCCGAGGAGATCGCCCTGTGCGCGCGGCTGGGGCTGCTCGGCGTCTACGTCTCCAACGAGGGTGCCGGCAATGTGAACGTGGAGGCGTACTCCTTCCGTGGGGGCACACCCCAAGTGGTGTCGATCGTCGTGGTGGACGAGGAGCAGGCGGCGCCGGAACCCGCGCCGGCCCGCGGCCCGGGCGGTGCCACGGCCGTCCATGCCGAAGCCGAGGCACTGGGGGAGTGGCGGCAGGTGGGGCGGGCCACGTCCGCGCGGACAGCGGAGGATCCGGCGGCCTTCGGTTCCTACGAGGTCCTGGAGCGCGTCGGGGAGGGCGGGTTCGGCCGCGTCTACCTCTGCCAGGATCCCGACGGCGTCATGGTGGCGGTCAAGACCCTGCACGCGGAGTACGCGGCCGACTCCTCGATCCGGGAGGGGTTCACGCACGAGGTGCAAGCGGCCCGTCGAGTCAGTGGCCGGTTCACCGTGCCGGTGATCGCAGCCGACACGAGCGGCGGGACCCCCTGGATGGCGGTGCCGTTCGTGGCCGCACCTTCGCTGCAGGAGGTGGCCGAGCGGTGCGGCGCCCTGGATGCCGCCACCGTCCGGGGTATCGGTGCGGGCATTGCCACCGCGCTCACTGCCATCCACGCCGAGGGCATCGTGCATCTCGACCTCAAGCCCGCGAACGTGCTGCTGACCGAGGACGGCCCCCGCGTCATCGACTTCGGCATCGCGCAGATCGAGCGGCTGACCGAGCCCCGGAGCGGCTTCGCCGGGACGTACGCCTACGCCTCGCCGGAACAGATACGGGAGCACGAGCAGTTCACCCCGGCCAGCGACGTGTTCTCCCTCGGCACGCTCCTCGCCCGCCTCGCCCTGGGGCGCCTTCCCTGGGGCAGGAAGGTCCTCGCCGTGATGACCAACATCTGCGACGGCACGCCCGACCTGGCGGGTCTGCCGGCCGAACTGGAGGAAGTGGTGCGGTCGTGCCTCCAGACCGATCCGGCCCGGCGGCCGACCCCCGCCGCGGTCGCTGCGGCCCTCGCGGCAGGCTCGGCGGGGGCACCTCTCGGACCGGAGGTGGAACGGTTCGCCCCGCCGCCCCTGCCCGCCGAGGCGACCACCATCATCCGGGAGCACGCGACCCTCCCGGCCACCCGCCACTTCGAGACGCTCGTCCACACCCGGGTCGCGAGGCCGGACGACACCACGGTCGCGGCACGGCCGACGATGGGCGGCGACACCAGTGACACGCCGCGCGAGGACCGCACTCCCGACACCGCGGCTCAGGACCTCGAAGCCCAGGTCCTCGCCTGGGAACGCGAAGGCGGCTCGAAGCCGACCGGGCAAGTACGCCGGGAATGCGGCGCCTTCGCCGCGGAGGCGCGCTCCCGGCTGGGCGAGGATCACCCCCTGGCCCTGCGCCTCAAGGTCTCCCACGCCATGCTCGGCTACGACGGGACGGACGGGACGGACGGGACTGCGTACGCCGAACGCGTCGTGGACGAGGCCGCCGTACGTCTCGGCGACGGCCATCCCACGGTCCGGGACGCCCGTACGCTGCTGGCGGCGCTGAGGTCCGCACCGCCGGGCTGAGTTCTCCCTGCGGCATCCTGGGAATCCGGGCATGGCCGGACGCCCGCCGGGGGCGTGGCCCCGGCGGGCGCCGGCTGCTGGAGCGGTTGCGTGCCGGGGTGTTCACGCCCGGTGGCGGACCAACTGGAGCAGTTCCGCGTTGTGGTGGCGGCGGGCCCAGGCGATGAGGGCGAAGGGGATGATCAGGATCAGTGGTGTGGCCGCGTAGTGGCCGTCCAGCGCCGTCACGTTGGTGATGAACGCACCGATCATCAGGCCGATGAAGGCGGTCGCGGCAATGCCGGACAGAACCGGGATCAGCAGGGCGATCCCGCCGGCCACCTCAAGGCTGCCGACGAAGTACATGTACCAGTCGCCGAAGCCGATTTTGTCGAAGCTCTCCGCGGCGGCGCTCGCCGCGAACAGCTTGGGCAGCCCGCTCGCGACGATGAAGAACAACGCGAGCACGACCTGCAGCGTACGAAGCGCGATGCGGGCCTTGCGGCCCGGAGCGGCGGCGGTGCGGGACGTGTCAGTGGCGGCGGTGGCGGTCGTGGTGGGCAGGGCTGCCTGGGACATCGTGATCTCCTTTGCGGGAAGCACCCGTTGTGCTTTCACGGAGGTAGACGGCACCGCCCCACCGAACTCATCGGCCGCGGTGAACTTTCGTGTGGGCGGCGCGTCTCAGCGTTTGTGGCGCTGGGCCTGGGTGATCTGCCCGATGAAGGACTCGAGCGCCGCCCTGCGCTGGACGGCGGCGCCGAGTGAGGGGAAGAGGCTGCCGATGGCGCTGCCCAGCCGCAGTTCGACCGGCGCGACGTTCACCTCGGCCCTGTCACGTTCGAGCGCACTGACAGCACCCGCCGCCACGCGTTCGGGCGTGACGGTACGAACCCCGGCGGGCGGTGTGGCACCGGTGTCGGCGAACATCCCCGCGCCGCGGACGAATCCCGGCTGCACGATGGACACGCCGACGCCCGTGGCGTGCAGGTCCTGCCGCAGGGCATGGGCGAATCCGCGCAGTCCGAACTTCGCGGCGCTGTAGAGCGAGGTGGCGGGGGACGAGGTCCGTCCCGAGATCGAGCCGATCATCAGGAGGTGACCGCGGCCGGCTGCCACCATGTGCGGCGCCAGCAGCCGGGAGAGCATCAGGGGTGCGCGCAGGTTCACCTCCAAGGACCGGTCGATCTCCGCTGGGGTGAAGTCGAGCAGGGCGCCACTGGCGGGCAGCGCGGCGTTGGCGACCAGGATGTCCACGGGACCTGCCTCCTCGGCCAGCCGCACGACCGCGTCGCGGTCGCTGAGATCCGCGACCAGCACCCGTGCGCCCAGGGACGCTTCGAGGCCCTTGAGCGATTCGGCGCGCCGGCCGGTGATCACCAGATGGGCGCCCTTGGCGGCCAGAGCCTTCGCCAGGGCATGGCCGATGCCGCCGCCGGCGCCGGTGAGGAGAACAGTCGATCCGTTGATGTCCATGGGGGCCATCCTCTCCTACTGTTCGTTCGAACGAACAGTAGGAGAGGATGAAGGGGCCCAACGATGGCCGATTCCGCACGCACGGGCCTGGCGGCGCAGAGCGCGGCCCTGCACGGCGGGCACATCTCGTCCCGGGTCCTCGTCGAAGAGTCTCTCGCACGCATCGAGGCGACCCAGCCGACCGTGAACGCGTTCCGCCGGGTACGCGCCACCGCTGCTCTGGCGGAAGCCGACGCGGCCGACCGCCGCCTCGCCGCCGGGCACCGTCTGCCCCTGCTCGGTGTCCCGATCGCCGTCAAGGACGACACCGACGTGGCGGGCGAGCCCACCGCTTTCGGCTGCGCCGGTGATTTCCCTGTCAAGAGGACGACCAGCGATGGTACGAGCGCTGGCCCGCTCCTCCCGGCGCCCGGCCGAACCCCCCGCACCTTCCCTCCAGCGGCGACACCGCGGCGGATGGCCTGACCAACGGGCCGGCCATGGGACGATGAGCACATGCCGAATCCCACCCCGACGCGTGAACGCATCGTCGAGGCCACGCTGCGGATCATCGGTCAGGACGGCGTCGCCGCGGTCACCAACCGCCGCATCGCCAAGGAGGCGGGCGTCTCCCTCGGCTCGATCACGTACCACTTCGCCACCCAGCACGACCTGCTGCGCGAGAGCCTGCGCTCCTTCGTCGACCAGGAGACCCGCCGCTTCACCGACCTCGCCGCACGTCACATCACCGACTGCGTCACCGCCGAACAGGCCGCCACCATCGTCGGCCAGGTGTCCGCGGACACCGCCTTCGACAGCGAGCACATCGCCCCCTTCGAGCTCTACATCCACGCCGGCCGTGACCCCCAGCTGCGCCCGGCGGCCGCAGAATGCTTCACCGCCTACGACCAGCTGGCCGCCTCCATCCTCGGCGGCCTCGGCGTACCGGACCCCGAACGCCTGGCCGGCCCCGTCGTCGCACTCGTCGTCGGCCTCCAACTGCGCCGTCTGGCCACCGGCTCGGCCTCCGACGACCTCGTCACCGCGCTGCTGCTGCTCACCGGTGGTTCCACGCCCGGCCCCTGAGCGCTCCCCGCCGATCACCTCACCGAGCGGATGGGAGCGGCGGCGAACCAGCAGTCAGGAAGACGTGTCTGTCCGGTCTCGCGAGCGGGCCCCCGATCCTGCTCGGGGGCCCGCGTGGTCCCTACCGCTGCCTGCTGTTCATGCCCGACGCAGTGCGGAGCGGCCCGCGAAGCGCGCCGAGTCGCCCAACTCCTCTTCGATCCGGATCAGTTGGTTGTACTTCGCCGTGCGGTCGGAGCGGGAGAGCGAGCCGGTCTTGATCTGACCGCAGCCGGTCGCCACCGCCAGGTCCGCGATGGTGGTGTCCTCCGTCTCGCCCGAGCGGTGCGACATGACGACCGTCCAGCCCGCCTGGTGGGCCGTGGCCACCGTGGCCAGCGCTTCGGTCAGGGTCCCGATCTGATTGACCTTGACCAGGACCGAGTTGCCCACGCCGGTGCGGATGCCCTCGCGCAGCAGTGTCTCGTTGGTGCAGAACACGTCGTCACCGGTGAGCTGGCAGCGGTCGCCGACGCGGGCGGTCAGCTCCCGCCAGCCGTCCAGGTCGTTCTCCGCCATCGGGTCCTCGACGGAGACGATCGGGTAGGCGTCGATGAGCTTGGCCAGGTAGTCGGCGTTCTCGGAGGGGGTTCGGCGCACTCCCTCGCCCGCGTAGTCGTACACCCCGTCGCGGAAGAACTCCGACGACGCCGGGTCCATGATCAGGCCGATGTCCGTGCCGGGGCGGTAGCCGGTGCGCTCGATGGCGGTCATCACGAAGTCGAGCGCCTCCTCAGCGGTACGCAGCGCGGGTGCGAAGCCACCCTCGTCGCCGACGCCCGTGGAGTGCCCGGCGGCCAGCAGATCACGGCGCAGGGTGTGGAAGATCTCGCTGCCCATGCGGACCGCTTCGGCGAAGGTTTCCGCGCCCACGGGCGCGATCATGAACTCCTGGAAATCCAGCGGATTGTCGGCGTGGGCGCCGCCGTTGACGATGTTCATCATCGGCAGCGGCAGGAGGTGAGCGCCGGCACCGCCGAGGTAGCGGTACAGGGGCCGGCGGTGAGCCGCCGCGGCGGCCTTGGCGGCGGCGAGGGAGACGCCGAGGATCGCGTTGGCGCCGAGCCGGGACTTCGGGGCGGTGCCGTCGAGGGCGACCAGCGCGGCGTCGAGACCCGCCTGGTCCGCCGCGTCCCGGCCGCGCACGGTCGCCGCGATCTCCCCGTTGACGTGGGCCACCGCGCGGTCGACGCCCTTGCCGTGCCAGCGCGCGGGGTCTCCGTCGCGCAGTTCCACGGCCTCCCGGGCACCGGTGGAGGCGCCGGAGGGGACCGCCGCGCGCCCCAGGGACCCGTCCGCCAGGACGACGTCGACCTCGACCGTGGGGTTGCCCCGGCTGTCGATGATCCGGCGGGCGGTGACGGTCTCGATGGCGGCGTTGACGGTCCCGGATGCCTGTGCGGACATGGGAGGTCCTTCCCGTTGTCGTGTGCCGTGGCCCCGGCTGCGACAGCGCTGGCGCTGAGCCCGACAACGCCAAACCATACAGCAATGCTGCCCAGTTTTGCTGTACAGCATTGCTGTGCAGGTCAGGTGCACAGCAATGCTGCCCAACGGGGTAAAGTGCCCTATGCCCACCTCGGAAGCCGCCGCCATCGCCGCAGAACTGCGCACCGCGATGGGGAAGCTCACCCGACGCGTCAAGCACGAGGACCGCATCCCGCTGGGTCAGGTCGCCGTGCTCGGCGCACTCGACCGCGACGGCGCCATGACCACCAGCGACCTCGCCGCCGATCAGCGTGTACGTCCCCAGTCGATGGCCCGTTCGGTGGGGCTGCTCATGGAGCAGGATCTGATCACCCGCCGGGCGCACCCCACGGACGGCCGCAAGTCGCTGGTCGAGCTGTCGGACGCGGGCCGGGCCGCGCTCGAAGCGGAGCGCGGCCGCAGGGTCGGTTGGCTCGCGCAGGCCATCGAGGCCGAACTCACGGATGAGGAGCAGACGTTGCTGGCACGGAGCGCCACCCTCCTGGAGCGGCTCGCCACCCGCTAGCGGAGTCATTCCGATGCCGTCAGCGGTCGTAGCCCGGCCATGCCGGGTGTCGCGCAGTGCCGCGACCCGGGCCGCCTGCGACACTCGCGGGTAGCGATGAACCCGAGGAGGCGGCATGACTGCTGACGCAGTGGCTCTGACCAGGCGATCCCTGCACGGCATCGCCGAGCTGGTACTGGCCGGGCCGCAGCACCGGGAGATCGGCCGCATCCGGCTGCGGATCGTCGGCGGCGGTTTCGGCACGATCGGCGAACCGGCGTTGCGTGTCGAGGGCGGCGACCTCGTCAGCGGAACGGCCCGCATCGCGCTGTCGGGCCAGACCTACGCGGCGCTCGCGGAAGCGGCGGGGATCGAGGCCGGCGCTCCGGAGGGGCTCTATCCGGACGGGTCCGGGGTGAAGCCGGACGAGGTGATCACGGTCGATCCGGAAGCCGGAGCCGAGATCCTCCGCGCGTTCGCCGCCGGGGACGAGGCGTTGCGCGGTTTCGCACCCGAGACCGAACCGGTGCTCTGGCCCGAACACTTCGACCTCGCCATCACTCTCGACGAGGTGAACTACGGGGTCTCACCCGGTGACGACCACCTGCCGGAGCCCTACGCCTACGTCGGGCCGCACCGGCCGCGCGAAGGCAAGTTCTGGAACGCCCCTTTCGGCGCCGCACGCGCGCTGCGGGAACTCGGCAACGCCGACGCGATCCAGGGGTTCTTCGAGGAAGGCAAGCGCCGCACGGATTCCTGACGGGCATCCCGATCGTGATCGCAGCCTCTTGGGCCGCTTTCCGGTGGCTGCTTCCCGGGCGTGCGGAAAAGAGGGTGAGAACGCCCCGCCGCGGCCCTGGAGGGCTGCGACGGGGCAGGACATCGGGGAACTACTTCTTCCACTGGATGTCGGTGGCCATCAGTGCGTACTTGCCGCACTCGCCATCGAACTTCCAGTACCCGCTGCCGACCCACTTGCCGTAGTAGGTCTTGCCGTTGGCGCACTCGGTCACCGTACGGGCCTTGCCGCGCGTCACGTGGCAGTCGGCGCTCCAGCTGTGGCTGGTGTCCTTCCAGTTCTTACAGGTGTACCCGTAGTCGTTGGCGCTCGCCGCGCCCGGCAGGGCGACGAGCAGACCCCCGGCGAAGACGGCGGTGACGGCAGCGGCTCCGAGGCCGCGTATGACGCGCTTCATGTTCTGATCCCTCTGTGTTACCACCCGCTCAGACGTGCACGGCGCGGGACGGAGCGGGTGAGGCGTCCGGCACCGCTGAGTAAATGATCTTACAGGTCCGCCGCTCAGCGGCGTCGGGGCCCGAGCGTATGGACCGTCAGGACCGCAGCCACCAGCTCTCGTTGCCGGTCTACGGCGGCGTGGGGCGAAGCTGCCGGGCCGCGCCGCGACGAGGCCGTCGGCCTTGCTACCTGCTGCCAGCCGCAGTCCGCGGGAGGTGGCAGCAGGCAGCCAGCATAGAATCTGCACCCCGAACCGACCCCGAGGAGTAGTCGTGACCGTTCCCGCGCCCATAGGCCTGCAGCAGGAGATCGCCCGGGATCTTCACGTCGCCGCGATCTTCGATGCGGAGGTGGAGATCGAGCGCCGGGTGGCGTTCCTGGCCGAGCGGCTGACGACCACCGGACTGCGGTCCTTGGTGCTCGGCATCAGCGGCGGGGTGGATTCCACCACGGCGGGGCGGTTGTGCCAGCTGGCCGTGGAGCGGGCCCGTCGGGCCGGGCACGACGCGACCTTCTACGCCATGCGGCTGCCGTACGGCGTCCAGGCCGATGAGCAGGACGCTCAGCTCGCCCTCGACTTCATCCGGGCCGACCAGGTCCTGACCGTCAACGTCAAGGCAGCGAGCGATGCCGCGCTGGAGGCCTGTCTGGCCGGTGGGGTCGCCTTCCGCGACGAGCGGCACCAGGACTTCGTGCACGGCAACATCAAGGCCCGGCAGCGGATGATCGCCCAGTACGCGGTTGCGGGGGCGCATGAAGGGCTGGTCGTGGGGACCGATCACGCGGCCGAGGCGGTCTCCGGGTTCTTCACCAAGTTCGGGGACGGCGCGGCGGACGTACTGCCCCTTGCCGGGCTCATCAAGCGCCGGGTGCGGGCCGTCGGGGAGGCGCTCGGGGCGCCCGCCTCGCTGGTGTGGAAGGTGCCGACGGCGGACCTGGAGACGCTCGACGAGGGCAAGGCGGATGAGGACGCGCTCGGGGTGACGTACGACGAGATCGACGACTTCCTGGAGGGCAAGCCGGTGAGCGAGCGTGCCTTCGCTTCGATCGTGGGCAGGTACCAAGGGACCGAACACAAAAGGCAGTTGCCGGTGACTCCGCCCCAGGGCTGACCATCGCGGTCGGCGTCATCGCCGCAGGTATTGCCCCCGGGCACGAAGCCCTGGCCTTGGGGCGGGAGATCAGGCCAGGGCGCTGGCCTCTACTGTGCGGGCTGCGCCACCGCCGCAGGCCGGGGGCCGGCCGCGTCGTCCAGTGCCGCGAGGCGTTGGATCTTTCTGCGCACGACGTACAGCGGGATGACTCCGAAGGCGCCGAACGACATGTCGATGACCGACCACCAGAGGGGAATGCCGCGCACGGGTCCGCAGATCAGGGCCAGCGGGATGATCCCGGCGCAGGCGATCATTCCGAACTCGACGACCCAGATGTTCCGTACGGGGTCGCGGTAGGGCCCGTAGAACGCCACGGCGATGACCAGGTGGGCGAAGGCCAGCCAGTCGGTTCCGTACAGCAGGAACGGGTAGTCGGCGTCGGCCGTGTCGAGTCCGGTGCGGACGCGGGTGATCCAGCGGGTGAGCCCGGGGAACCAGTCCCCGAGAGCGGTGGACCCCAGCAGGCTGTCGGCCCAGCGCAGTTCGTGGACCAGTGGAAAGGCCGTCAATCCGCTGAGCGCGAGACAAACGATGAACAGGACGAGCCAGGCGCGTATCTGCCGTAGGGCGGTGCTTCGTTCGCTCATGGCCGCAGCCTACAGCTAATTTGAACGTGTTCAATAGTGTGGATCGGTGGCTGCGTCATCCGGGATGCACCGGCGATGGGAGATCGTGTGCCGTCGCGGCGGTAACGTCCCCCTGGCTGCCGGGCGCCGACCTGCTGGTGGCTAGGGTGCGGGCATGGCCGACACCTTTCACCCGCCTGCTCCGAAGGACATCCGGAGCCCTCTGCGGTTCCTGCTGTGGCTGGTGACCAGCCAGCGGCGGCGGGTCGCCACCGGGGCGTTGCTGGGCAGCCTGTGGATGGTCGGGCTGGCCGTTCCGCCCTACCTGCTGTCCCGCGCGATCGACGACGGGCTGCGGGCACAGGACAGCTCCGCGCTGCTCGGCTGGACCGCGGCGTTGTTCGTCATGGGAGTGGTCAACGCGGTCGTGGGCATCCTCCGCCACCGGACGATGACGAAGGTCCGCATGGACGCGTCGTTCCGCACCGTCCGAGCGACCGTACGGCAGGCCACATCGCTCGGCGCCGGCTTGCGGAGTCAGGCCGGTGCCGGTGAGGTCGTCGCCATCGGGATGGGAGACGTGCAGGTGATCGCCATGTCCCTGACCGTGATGGGGCCGGGGGTGGGGGCCGTTCTCGCCTATCTCGTCGTCGCGGCCCTGCTGCTGTCGATCTCACCGCTGCTGGCCGTGGTGGTGCTGGCGGGAGTGCCGCTGCTCGCCGTCACCGTCGGACCGTTGCAGCGGCGGCTGCTGGGTGTCGGATCCGAATACCGGCAGCGGCAGGGTGCGCTGACCGAACTGCTCGTCGACGTGGTGACGGGGTTGCGGGTCCTGAACGGTCTCGGTGGCAAGGACGTCTACGCGTCCCGCTACGGGCACCGGTCCCGGGAGCTGCGCGAACAGGGCTACCGGGTGGGCGCCGTGACCAGCTGGATCGGCGCGCTGGCCATCGGTCTGCCGGCACTGTTCCTCGCGCTGGTCACGTGGCTGACCGCGCGGATGGCGGCCGAGGGTTCGCTCGCCGTCGGCGACCTCGTGGCGGTGTACGGGTACACCGCCATGCTCGTCACGCCGGTCTACGCCTTCATCGAAGGCGGCTCCGACGTCGCCCGGGGCCTGGTGGCCGCCCGGCGGGTGATCGACTTCCTGGGCCTGCGGCCCGGTCACCTCCACGACACGGGCCGGCTCGATGCCCCGCCGGGGCCCGCTGTCCTGCACGATCCCGCCTCCGGCGTCCAGGTGCCTCCCGGCGCGCTGATCGCGTTGATCGGTGACCGGCCGGCCGACGCGCCCGCCGTGGTGGAACGGCTCGGCCGGTTCACCCCCTCGGACGCCGCATGGGACGGCCACCGTGTCGATGCGATGGCTCCGGACCAGTTCCGGGAGCGCGTCCTGGTCGCCGACAACGATGCCCATCTCTTCAGCGGGACCGTTCGCGAGGTGGTCGCCGGCGGGCAGGCGATCGACCACGAGGCGATCCTGGCCGCGATCGGCAGCGCCGCCGCCACCGACATCGTCCAAGCGATGCCCGAAGGACTGGACTCCGTGATCACCGCGCAGGGCGCCAACCTCTCCGGTGGCCAGCGCCAGCGGCTGCGGCTGGCCCGGGCCCTGTACGCGCGGCCCGAGGTCCTGCTCGCCGTCGAGCCGACCTCCGCCGTCGACGCGCACACCGAGGCCGCGATGGCCGCCGGGCTGCGCGCGGCCCGTACCGGCCTGACCACCGTGGTGACCAGCACCTCGCCGCTGGTCCTGGAGCTGGCGGACACGGTCGTCTATCTCGTGGGGGGCCAGGTCGAGGCGACCGGCACCCATCAGCACCTCCTGCACGCCCGGGCCGACTATCGCGCGTTGGTCTCCCGGGGCGCCGAAGAGGAAGAGGAAGTGTCCCGATGACCGGTCCGCTCCCCGTCGCCGACACCAGGCACGTCCGTCGCACCGCAGGCAGCGACATAGCCGTGGAAAAGGCGGCGTTCGCGGGAATCCTCGCCCTCAACGCTCTCGCCGCGGCTGCCGGACTGGTCGGTCCCTGGCTGCTGGGCACCATCGTCAACACGGTCAAGGCATCGACCGGCCCGGACAGCGTCGGCACCGTGGACCGGACCGCCCTCGTCATCGTCGCCGCCGTGCTGGTCCAGATCCTGCTGTCGCGCTCCGCACTGCTGCTCGCCGCCCGGTTCGGCGAGCGAGCCGCGGCCCGTATCCGCGAGCGGTTCCTGGCCCGCGCTCTCGCGCTGCCCCCGACCGTCGTCGAGCACACACCCACCGGCGACCTGGCCGTACGCGGCACCACGGACGTCGACGCCGTCGCCACCGCGCTGCGCACCACCGCACCCGAGGTGCTCATCGCCACGACACAGGCGCTGTTCATCATCGGCGCGGTACTCGTCCTCGACCCGCTGCTGGGCGTCTGCGGACTGTCCTGCCTGGCCGTCATCGTCGTCGTCACGCGCTGGTACCTCCGCAGGGCGCGCACCGGCTATCTCGCAGAGGGCACGGCCAATTCCGAACTCGCGGAAATGCTGGCCACGACCGCCGGCGGCGCCCGCACGGTCGAGGCGCTGCGGCTGCAGCAGCAGCGGCTGCACGTCGCCGAGGCGGCCATCACGAAGGCCAGAGGCGCCAGGCTGCATACGCTGTGGCTGCGTTCGGTGTTCTTCCCTTCCGTGGACATCTCCTACACGCTGCCGGTCGTCGGCGTGCTCCTGGTCGGTGGCACGCTCTACAACCACGGCGCGGCCGACCTCGGCGAGGTGGTCGCGGCGGCCGTCTACCTGCGCCAGCTCATGGGACCGCTGGACACCGTCCTGCTCTCGGTCGAACAGCTGCAGAGCAGCATGGCGTCGTACGCGCGGGTGGAGGGCCTGGCCGCCGTCCCGGCGGGCCCGACCCCGACGACGGCCGAGCCGGCCGGCGACCGCATCGAGACCGTCGCCGTCACCTACGCGTACCCGAACCTGGGCGACGTCCTGCACGGCATCGATCTCGACGTCCAGCCCGGCGAACGGCTCGCCATCGTCGGACCCTCCGGTGCGGGAAAGTCCACCCTCGGCCGGCTCCTGGCAGGCGTCGACCGGCCCGGCAGCGGCCGTGTCTCGGTCGGCGGCGTCCCTGTCGCCGACCTCCCACCGGACCGGATGCGCCGCCAGATCGCCCTGATCACCCAGGAACACCACGTCTTCCGTGACACCCTGCGGAACAACCTGGTCATCGCGCGCCCGTCCGCTACGGACCTCCAGTTGCGAGCCGCGCTGGAGGCGGTGCATGCCGACTGGATCGACGATCTGCCGTCCGGTCTGGACACCGATCTCAGTGGTGGCGCCCACCGGCTGGACGAGGCACAAGCACAGCAGCTCTCCCTGGCCCGGGTGATCCTCGCCGACCCGCACACCGTGATCCTCGACGAGGCGACCGCCCTGCTGGATCCGGCCGCGGCACGCCTGACCGAGCGTGCCCTTGCCGCCGCCCTCCAGGGCCGCACGGTCATCGCCATCGCCCACCGTCTCCAGACGGCCCACGACGCGGACCGCATCGCCGTCATCGAGTCCGGCGTCCTGACCGAACTCGGCACCCATGACGCACTCGTCGCGGCGGACGGCGGCTACGCGGCGCTGTGGCGATCCTGGCACGGCGACTGACCGTTGCGGGGGCCGTCACGGTGAAGGACGGCAACGAGTCCATCGCTTCGCTTCCCTTCGGGCCGAGTCCGGGGACCGGGGGCGGTCATCCCGGTTCGCCGGCCTCGAAGCGGGCGACGGCGGCCTGGACCGGGCCGATGATCATGTCGATCCCGGCGGTCGCATCGACGGTGAGTCCGGGCTCGTCGGCCCGCAGTGGTTCCAGCGCGTCGTATTGGGAGTCCAGGAGTCGGGCGGTCATGAAATGCCCGGTCCGGTGTGCGATCCGGGTGTGGGCCGTCTCCTCGTCAAGGGCCAGGTAGAGGAACCAGACGCCCGGCCCGGCCGCACGGAGCAGGTCCCGGTACTCCCGCTTGAGGGCCGAGCAGGAGATGACCCCACCCTGGTGGGCACCGGAGGTTTCCCGGATGCAGCGGGTCAGGCTCCGCAGCCACGGTTCGCGGTCCTCATCGTCGAGTGCTTGCCCCGCGGTCATCTTGGCGATGTTCGCCGCGGGGTGGAAGTCGTCACCTTCCACGAAGGGCACATCGAGACGCTGGGCGAGCAACCGCCCGACGGTGGTCTTGCCCGACGCGGCGACACCCATGACCACGACGATCGCCGGTGCTGGTCCTGATCCGACCACAGTGCCCCTCCCGGGTCTGGACAAACCCCACTGCGGAGATCATGCACGGCGGTGGCGCGGTGGGATGTCATGGGCGCCATGGGGCCGGAGAGACGCACCCGGATGGCTCCCGAAGGGGTGATCCAGGTGCCTGCGGTCCGGACGCGCCCCGCGTTGGCCCGTCGGAGCGATATCACTGCGCCCATCGGGCGGGCCGCGCGCGCCGCGCGCTCAGGACAGGACGTCGCCGGGGAGTCTCCATTCTTGGTACCGGATGCACGGCCGACGACGGGAGACAGGCAGGCCACGCACCAGACAGGGGAAGCCGTCCACCCGGTTGCAGCGGATGCACACACTCTCGTGGGTCGCGCGGCCGTGCTCGTCCTGAGTGAGGTTCACGCCGATGGGCAGATGGAACGGGTGCAGCCCGTGCTCCTCCAGGTCGTCGCTGAGTTGTTGGATCCGCGGCTCGTGCCGCACCGCCGGGTAGGTGTACTGGGCGCTGACCTCGCCCTCACCGGGGTCCTCGCCGTGCCGGCCGTGCACGAGGTAGAGGTGCTCGGCCTGCGTGTAATAGGGCTCCAGGTCCTCGTAGCGGATGGGCCACGCGGGGGAGATTCCGCCGTGATGGCGCAGCTCGCCGAAGTCCTCGGGGCGCAGACGGAACAACGCGGCGCCGTAGAACTTGGTGTTGCCTCCGACGTAGTAGTTGACCTCGGGTGGGAACGTGTCACCGTGCTTGTCGTACCAGAACTCCGGGGCCCGGTACTTGCCCTTGACGAAGACCGCCGTCGACTCCCAGTTGTCCCGTTCCCGGGGAAGGTAGCCGCCGCGTTCCAGGATCAGGATGCGCTTGCCGGTGGGGGCGAGCCGGTGAGCGAGGGTTCCGCCGCCCGCTCCGGTGCCGATGATGATGACGTCATAGTGTTCGTTGTCAGCCATGTCGACCACCTCGGGGTCGTGGATCGTTCGAGCGGGCGCGTGCCCAACCGTCTGCTGGTCAGAGAATGGCGATGGGGTTGACGGGGGAGCCGGTGGCCGCCGGTAGCCGCAGTGGCGCAACCACGCAGAGGAACGACCATCGGCCCTCCTGTTCGCAGAGCGGCACCAGGTCCTCGAACTGGAGGTAGTCGAGGAGGTGGAGGCCGAGGGCGTGGATGCCCAGCACGTGCACCGGGAACGCCACGCCGTCCGTAGGGCTCGGGGCGGTGTCGTTGTTGCTGTCGCTGCCCAGGGCCGCCACCTGGCGTTCGGCGAGGAACTGCATGGCGGTCGGATGCAGTCCGGCCCGGGTGTGCGCTGCGTCCCACGGCCCGGCCTCGTTGCGCCGCCGGCGGTGGCCGACCCGCACGAGGAGCAGGTCCCCTTCCCCGACCCGTACCCGTTGGGAGCGCTCGGCGGCGACGAGGTCGTCGGCGCTGACATGGTCGCCCGGTTCGAGCCAGGGGACCTCGCGCAGCCGCGGGATGTCGAGCAGCACGCCCCGGCCGACGATTCCGTTTCTGGCCAGTTCGACCGAGAGGGCCGTGGCGCCGTCGGCGGTGACGGTGGCCGCGGGGACGCCGCCGTGCAGGGTGCCGTTGTAGACGACGTGGCACAGGGCGTCGAGATGACTGTCGGCGTCGCCGTGCACATCCATGCTGAAGTGGTCGGTGGCGAAGTGGAGTCCGGTGCCGTCGGCCGCCGCCTCGGGCGGGCTGGTCAGCCGGTGACCGGCCGGGCGCGGGTTGTCCGGCGTGGGCTCCGTCTCCACAGGAGAGGCGAGCGTGACGGTGCGGCCCGAGCGGACCTCCGCCGCGGCCGCGCGCACCGTGTCCGGTGTCAGGGTGGCCAGGGCACCCCGCCCGCCGCCCGCGCCGGCGGCCCGCCTGCGCAGCTGTTCGTACAGGGCCCCGAACTCATCGAGGCTCTGGCGTGGTTGACGCTCGGACGTGTCCTTTCCGGCCATCCGCATCGCTCCCCGTGCCATCTCAGCCGCGCTGCTTGTCGAGTGCCTCGTCCAGGGTGCAGGCCGCCGTGATGAGCGACAGATGGGTGAACGCCTGCGGGAAGTTGCCCAGTTGTTCGCCGCTCGGTCCCACCTCCTCGGCGAAGAGGCCGACGTGGTTGGCGTAGGTGTGCATCTTCTCGAACGTGTACCGCGCGGGCCGCAGCCGTCCCGCCCGGGCAAGTGCGTCCACGTAGAGGAAGGTGCAGAGGCTGAAGGTGCCTTCGGAGCCGCGCAGGCCGTCGGGGGAGGCGGCCGGGTCGTAGCGGTAGACCAGGCTGTCGGAGACCAGCGTGCGGTCCATGGCGTCCAGGGTGGAGAGCCAGGACGGGTCCCGGGGGGCGATGAATCCGACCCGGGGCATCAGCAGCAGCGAGGCGTCCAGGACATCGTCCCCGCCGTAGTGCTGCACGTAGGCCTGTTCCTTCTCGCTCCAGCCGCGGGCCATGACCTGCTCGAGGATGGCGTCGCGGGCGTTGGTCCAGCGGTCGGTGTCGGCAGGCCGGCTGAACTCGGCCGCCAGGCGCAGGCCGCGGTCGAAGGCGGCCCAGCACATCACCCGGCTGTACGTGAAGTCCTGGCGCCCGCCGCGGGTCTCCCAGATGCCCTCGTCGGGCCGGTCCCAGGAGTCGGCCAGCCAGTTCAGGCCCGGATGGAGAGTGAGCCATCACGGACCCAGGTGTAGCGGTAGTCCCAGTTCCGTTCGCCGCCGACCTGTTCGGGCAGGCCCATGGTGGCTGCGGCGACGGGTGCGCCGGTGGGGGCGTAGGTGAGCAGCTTGAGGGTGATGGCGGAGCGGTTGACCATGTCGGGCCAGCGTCCCCGGTAGTTGGAGCCCCGCACCCACCTCTGCCAGAAGTCGGCGGCATCCCACAGCTGTTGGGTGATCCCGTCGACGGTGGGCGGCGGCGGGAGCTGCCCGTCGCCGTCGCCGTCACAGACGGTGAACACGGCCACCGCCTGCTGGCCGACGTTCAGGGTGATCGAGCCGCGCACGTCCTCGCCGTCCCGCTCGAGCGGGACGGTGCTCTGGAGGTATGCGGTGACGCCCGGTGCCCGGAAGGTGGCGCCGTCGGGAACCAGGTCCAGTTGGTGGGCGGCCCGGGCGTAGTCGAACCGTGGCCGGCACTCCATGTCGAACCGGACCGTCCCCCGAACCGTGCGTACGGCCCGTATCAGCGTGTGGCGGTCGCTCGGGGTGCGGCTGCGGTTGGGCGGCATCCAGTCGATCACCTCACCGACGCCGTCGGGGGACATGAAACGGGTCACCAGGATGGCGGTCTCGGGGTAGTACAACTGCTTGCACGATGCATCCGGGTTGCTGGCCGTCACCCGGAAGTATCCGCCGCGGTCGTGGTCGAGCAGCGCGGCGAAGACGCTGGGGGAGTCGAAGCGTGGGGCGGCGAACCAGTCGACGACGCCCTGCGAGGAAACCAGAGCGGCGGTCTGCAGATCGCCCACCAGTCCGTGCTCGGCTATGGGGGGGTAGCGGTCCATGAGAATCCAATCTCCGACATATCACTACCTGATCCACTGTCCGACAGGCGCCGCAGGCGCGCCTC
Organism: Streptomyces sp. H39-C1; assembly: GCF_027158125.1. Taxonomy (NCBI): domain Bacteria; kingdom Bacillati; phylum Actinomycetota; class Actinomycetes; order Kitasatosporales; family Streptomycetaceae; genus Streptomyces; species Streptomyces sp. H39-C1. Next base: position 2,105 of record NZ_JAPVLS010000038.1, on the reverse strand, counting down.
TGGGGATTCCACCACCGCTTCCGACCTGCTCTGACGTGCTCCGACGCGCTCCTGGCGCCACGTGCTCCGGATTGCGGAACGCCGTGCCTGCGGTGTTACTGGAAGGACCGTCCGACCCATGATTTTCGACGGCCCGGCTCCCGGCCGAGCGGACACGGACGGGTGCCGGAGCGCGTGGAGGTTCAGGATGGACATGATCCATGTGCGCGCGGTGAGCCCGCCGGACCTCACGAGCGAGGTGGTCGACCTGCTCGCCGGCGACCCTTGCGTCCTCAACCTGATCGTGCAGACCGGCGCCGCGCGAAACCCGGACGGTGACGCGATCGCCTGTGACGTGCTCACGGGAGGGGCGAACGAGGTTCTGCACGGTCTGCGTGCGCTGCAGGTGGACCGCCGGGGCTCGATCGTCATCGAACCGGTGGACATCGCCTTCTCGGGACGGGCGACCGACGCCGGAGCGCAAAAGCTCGGGCCACTGACCCGCTCGCCGGTCTGGGAGCAGGTCGAGGCACGGATCTGGGCCGAGGGGAGGTATGCGCCGAGCTTTTATCTCTATCTGGTCATCGCGGGACTCATCGGTTCGGTCGGGATCGTCACCAACTCCCAGATCCTGATCGTCGCGGCCATGGTCGTGGGTCCCGAGTACGGCGCCATCGTGAGTATCGCGCTGGGCATCGACCGGGGCGACCGGGGGAGGGTCCGGAAGGGCCTGCTCGCCCTGTTCGTGGGCTTCCTGCTGACTGTCCTCATCACCTTCCTCTTCAGCCTCCTCATCCGTGCCTTCGACCTGCAGTCGCAGGCCTTCACCGCGGGGCTGCGGCCCGTCTCCAACCTGATCAACACGCCCAACTTCTTCTCGTTCGCCGTGGCGGCCCTTGCCGGGATCGTCGGCATCGTCTCGCTGACCGAGGCGAGGACGAGTGCCCTGCTCGGCGTGTTCATCTCGGTCACGACGATCCCGGCCGCCGCGGACATCAGCGTTTCGGTGGCGTTCACCAGCTGGAGCAACGCCTGGGGATCGCTCGTCCAACTACTGGTCAACATCGTGGTGCTGATCGTGGTGGGCACCGCCACGCTCCGCTGCCAGCGGGCGATCTGGCGGAAGGTCGGCGCCCGGCACGCCCGCGCGGAGCAGCGGTAGCGCTCAGATGATGCCGGAAGCGGTCATGTCCGCGATGATCCGATGTGAGTGCATACAGGAGGTATTCGATGACCAAGCGCCCCGCCGCGATGATCCGCCCCCTACCTGAGGCGACGCCTGCGGAACGAGCGGCTCGCGGCAGGGCGGCCCGTCGTGACGTGCCCCGTTCGAGTCATGCCGAGTTCTCGCCGCAGGCGAGCCGGCCCGATCCGCTGGGCATCCTCGAGAGCCAGTCGGCCACACGGGTGCCCGAACTCGTGCCGATCCGCTACGGGCGGATGATCGAGTCGCCATTCCGCTTCTACCGCGGCGCCGCCGCGATCATGGCCGCCGACCTCGCCACCACCCCGGACTCGGGAATCAGGACCCAACTGTGCGGAGACGCACATCTGCTGAACTTCCGCCTGCTCGCCTCGCCGGAACGCCGCCTGCTCTTCGACATCAACGACTTCGACGAGACGCTGCCCGGTCCCTGGGAATGGGATGTCAAGCGACTGGCTGCCAGCCTCGTCATCGCGGGCCGGGCCAACGGCTTCGCGGACGCGGAGCGGGCCGACATCGTGCGGGCGACCGTACGGTCCTACCGGGAGTCGATGACCCGGTTCGCGGGCATGGGCCATCTCGCCGTGTGGTACACGAAGATCGACGCGGATCGTCTCCAGGAAGTGGCGGCCGAACAGCTGGCCAAGCGCGGCCGCAAGGGCGTGGCGCGAGCGCTGGCGAAGGCCAGGACCCGGGACAGTCTGCAGGCGTTCGACAAACTCACCGAGGTGGTGGACGGGCAGACCCGGATCGTCGCGGACCCGCCGCTGCTCGTGTCGCTCGACGATCTGCTCCCCGACATCGAACGCAGCGCCCTGGAGGAGGAGTTCCGCCGGCTGATCGAGAGCTACGGCCGTAGCCTCGCGTCGGACCGGCGCTCCCTGCTCGCAGGCTTCATCCAGGTGGACGTCGCCCCCAAGGT